>JAAFHO010000703.1 GCA_013297575.1 Chitinophagales bacterium | reverse complement strand
AATACCAGAAGACCAATTTTTTGTATTGATTTCTGACAATTCATTCAATTTGCCTGTCCACATTATTTGTCCCGTGGATGCACAAATAGTGGTTGGATATGTATTTAGCCTCGTGTCCAAATTATGCTGTACATACAAAATATCGGATACAGGATTAGGCCAAATTTTTATTCCCTGCTCCAAAAAAGGCGTACTACTACTCACAAATCCGGGGGTATGCACCTCAAAATATACATCCTGAAAATCGGTATCGTCCCCTACCCTACTTACCCTGAACCATATCCATGCTGAACCGGCCACCGCATTGGGCAACACGATTAATTTAAGGTATGGTTGTATGGTATCGTATGCAGGCAGCATTGTTTTGCCGGGCGGAATATTGGAATAACAGGTACCATAATCGCACAAAGAAATGTCCCAACCTGGAGGAATGGTAGCATCGGCCAAACGCCATTTCAGGTGCAAGGAGTCCGTATTTAAGTAATCCTCAAAATGGATATAACACTCATTGGCCAAATTTGGCAAAACTTCTTGCTCCAATACCGCTCCCGGCAGGGGAAAAAAGGTCTGCGCAGGCAGTTGAATGGCTATACTAGCAAGCACAAATAGCGTAAAAAGCGACTTTAGCATCTATAAAATGAATTAAGGTGTAAAAATAGCGATAATTATTCGATTTTTGCGCAAAAAAAAAGATTAATCATGCTCCGTCATATTGCATATTTACCCCCGCTAGAATGGTTTGCGCTTCCCGAGCAAGATACCACTATTACTTTGGAAGCCATGGAGCATTATCAAAAAGGTTCCTCGCGCAACCGTTGCCTGATAGCCGGAAGCAACGGGGTACAACGCTTGAGTATTCCGCTAGAAAAAGGTAAACACCAGCAAACGCCTATCAGATCTGTACGAATTGCTTACCACGATAATTGGCCAATGGTGCATTGGCGTTCTATACAATCGGCTTATGGTAATGCACCATTCTTTGAGTATTATGCAGACGAATTGAACGCTATTTATACCAGTAAACCGGAGTTTCTTTTTGATTTCAATGTTTCGCTCTTAACATTTGTACTCAAAAAAGCAAAATGGCCACGCAATATCGTCTTTAGCGATGCATATGCCCCCTCGCCGCTTGAACCAATTGTGCCTTACACGCCAAAGCGATACCCACAAGTATTTGAAGACCGATTTGGATTCCAACCTGGTCTATCAGTTTTGGATGCATTAATGTGCTGCGGAAATAATATTCCGTTATAATAGCACTCAACCATACTACAAAATAATAGACCTATCTTTGCGCACACATGAAACTCTATATCATAGCAGGCGAGGCATCGGGTGATCTGCATGGCTCCAATTTGTTAAAAGCCATCAAATCTGTTGCGCCAGATACGCAATGTCGTGTTTGGGGCGGTGATATGATGCAGGCTGCCGGCGGTGAATTGGTCAAACATTACCGCGATCTGGCATTTATGGGCTTTGTGGAGGTTATCGCTAATTTGAGGACAATAATGCACAATATTGCTTTTTGCAAAGAAGATATTACGCGTTTTCAACCCGATATTGTGGTGTTTATCGACTATCCAGGCTTTAATTTGCGGATAGCTAAATGGTTAAGACAAGAAGTAAATGCCGGACGATTGGCCTCAAAATCGGTGTATTATATCGCTCCGCAAATATGGGCTTGGCATACTTCCCGAGTACACGATATTAAACGAGATTTGGACAAAGTGCTTGTTATTCTTCCATTTGAAAAAGCCTTTTATGAAAAGCATGGTGTCCATTGCGAATTTGTAGGACATCCGCTTTTAGATGTATTACAACCCGTCACAACAGAAGCAAAATCGGAGCAAAAGACGATTGCGCTTTTGCCAGGCAGTCGATTCCAAGAAGTAAAGCGGATATTGCCAATTATGCTTTCAGTAATTCCAAAATTTATTGATTATCAATTTATTATAGCAGCATCTAGTTCGATTCCGTTATCTGTTTACGAGGAAATTACTGCTCCTTATGCTCATATATCTATCGTTACCGGAGATACCTATGGTGTACTCCGCCGAGCAGATGCTGCATTGGTCAAATCGGGTACATCTACCTTAGAAACAGCCCTTATTGGCATACCACAGGTCGTGTGTTATACTGGCAATCGGCTTTCCTATGAAATTGCAAAAAGGCTGGTAAAAATTGGGTATATCTCTTTGGTCAACCTCATTGCGGATGCGCCCATTGTAGAGGAATTGATCCAAGATAATTTTAATACCGCAACGCTTGAAAAAGCACTTCAGGCAATTTTAATACCCGAACATGCCCAAAAAATGAAAGCCGATTACAGGAGTATTCGTGCTGCGCTAGGCGAAGAAGGCGCCTCTTTACGCGCAGCAAATGCCATTTTAGACTGAGCATAGTTAGGTTTTGTGTACAGCGATTTTCATGCACAAAACCCACAGCGCCGAAATATATCTTTTGCATAATACTGGCATTTGTCAAAAGAGCAAACCATTTTTAGAAAAATTAAATCGACCTTTATCTTTAAATTCGTTCTTTAATAACTTATCGTAAATCGTGAAAAAATTTATTCAAATTGCTTTCTTTTGCTTATTTGCCCAGCTTGTTGCGGCACAGACTACCATTAACCCAAAGATTGCACCCGAACTAAGGGCGGCTTTCCAACGTGGCGAGCAGCAAGATGTATTGCTGGTGATGAGGGTACAAGCCAATCTCCAGTCGGCAGCCACTATACACGGCAAAGCTAACAAAGCCAAATATGTTTTTGAACAATTACAGGCGATTTCTAATAGTACCCAAGCCAATGTGCGCACTTTTTTGAAAGAACAAAAGGCTACTGCGAACAGTTTTTATATTGTCAATGCCATTTCGGTAAAAGGCTGTACGGGCAATTTGGCCAATTTACTTGCTAATTTTCCTGAAATTCGCGCTATTTCGGCTGATCCAATGGTCGAATTGAACAAACCTGCTTTTTCATTACAACCCATCACAGCCAATCGCGACAACGTAGAATGGGGTGTGCAAAAAATAAACGCACCACTTGTTTGGAACCTCGGTTTTACCGGACAAGGCGTTACTGTTGGTGGAGCAGATACTGGCTATGATTGGGAACACCCCGCTATTAAACCGCATTACAGAGGATTTAATAGCGTAACAAATACCGCCGACCATAATTATAACTGGCACGATGCTATTTT
>JAAFHO010000702.1 GCA_013297575.1 Chitinophagales bacterium | reverse complement strand
AATCCACTTAATGATCTTTGTCCGCCTCTGAACGCTCAATTTTATATTGATAATAGTGACTATTTGACAAGCCTTCAGCCCACTTATGACGGCTACCTTACACCTTTCTTAGCCGAGGCAGCCGTAATACCTTGTGAGACCTATACTATGATCATTGCGATTGCTGATGTTGGCGATGCGGCTTATGATTCTGGCGTATTTATTGAAGGAGGTAGTTTTGGTAGTACCAATTTTATTACGTCCTCTTTTGGTGCTGGAACGAATATATTGCCCGAGCAAAGTATAGGAAACCCATTAAGCCTTACATTTTCGCAAATACCTGCGTCTATACTACCCATTACGGTTAAATTGAGCGGAAGTGCGACTAATGGCCTCGATTATGAAGCCATTGATAGTGTTTATACCATTTCTTCAACAGATACGGTACTGCAATTTACGATACAACCCATCGTGGATTCATTGGAGGAAATGGTCGAAAATATTGTTGTTACAGCTAGAGGAGGTGCCTGTTTTGTTCGCTCGTTTGACCTATTTATTACCGATCCGGGTATCATCTTCAAAGGCAAAGCTGTGCAACCGTGGATAGATGGGGCGCAAATAATAATTGGTGGCAGTATGTCTGCTTTACCCAATACTACTTTGACATTTTATAGTACATCAGCAGTGCCGATCCAATCAGTAAACACCCCTGTCTATTCCAATATTAATGCATCAAATCTTTTTACCGCTACACAACAAGATATCAATACCATTGAATCAGTTTGCCTAAATATTACCCACGGTTGGTTGGATGATTTGGATATTTATTTGGTGGCTCCGAGCGGTAAATTTATAGAATTGACCAGTGATAATGGTGCAAATGGGGATAATTATACCAATACTTGTTTCTCTCCTAAGGCTACCCAATCGATTACAATGGGAATGCCATTTGCACCAGCATCCAGCGCGCCATTTACGGGTACATTCCAACCAGAAGCACCGTGGTCAGATTTATCGGGCGGCGATCTCAACGGTACATGGAAACTTCTTGCAATAGATGACAATAGTGGCTTTACGGGGATATTGAATGATTGGAGTATTTCTTTTTCGGGTAATGGTGAGGAACAGTTTAAATTTCAATGGAGTACTGGAGCAACCAGCCCAACAATTGAAGTTCCCAACCCCGGCGTTTATACCGTTACTGTAACCAATCAAGCATCTACTTATACCAAGGAATACGCAGTAATTACGCCTTGTGGTCTATCAACACAGACGTACACCATTTGCCCAAATGAATCAATAACAATCAATAATGAGGTTTTTAATGCAGGAAACCCTATCGGATATCAAATCATACCGATCGGCACAGGTTGTGATTCTTTTGTCGTTATAAATTTACAATTTTTACCACAAATACAGACTACCACAAACGCCACAATATGTGCAGGTGAAACTTATTTATTTGAAAATCAAGTCCTTAGTACTTCGGGTACGTACCAAGCAACTTTTGTAGCTGCCAATAATTGTGATTCTACGCTTATTTTGCATTTAACAGTTTTAGCACCCAATACCACTACGGAGGATATGAGTATTTGCCAAGGCGGTAATTATGTTTTTGGCAACCAAGTACTTACAACGGCTGGTACCTATCAACAACTGTTCAAAGATACGAACGGATGTGACTCAACACATGTTTTAAATCTTTCAATCACCCCTCCGATCAGCGATTCGCTCCATTTTATCATTGCGATTAATGAAACCGTGACGGTAGGAGGCACGGTACTTTCCCAACCAGGCGATTACACCATTGCGCTCAGCGACGCCAATGGCTGCGACAGTATTTTATTCGTGCGTGTTGATTTAATATCCGGAACGGAATTGTTGCATTTGAGGGAAGCACAAGTAACTATTCAGCCGAATCCTAGTAATAATGATGTATTATTGCAATGGACAGATCGAGTATCCTTTGAGCAAATGAGCGTATTTGGAGTAGATCAAAAGTTGATTTTGTCTAAACAGATTTCGAGTACAGACAGAAACGCAAAATTAGATGTATCTGCTTGGAAATCAGGTATATATATTGTTCAATTAGAAAGCAGCAATGGTGTTGTGGTAAAAAAGATGGTTAAGATATAGGTTCAATTTTGATTCCAATTTCTAAAGCCACTTTTCTAATGTAACCTTCTGTTACATCTAAGATAGCCATAATATTCTTTAAAGTATATTTTTTTTTGTAACAGAAGCCTTGAAACATTATTGAATTTGTTTTTTTCGACGCCTTTTTCGACACCTTCAAGGTAAAGGCCATCGGTTTCTATTTCATAATGGATTGGCATACACTCGCTAATCTATAGGTTCAACTTTAATGCCAATTTCTAACGCTACTTTTCTAATGTAACTTTCTGTTACATCTAAGATAACCATAATATCCTTTAAAGTATATTTTTTTTGTAGCAGAAGCCTTGAAACATTATCGAATTTATTTTTTTCGACACCTATTTCGACGCCTTTTTCGACACCTTCAAGGTAAAGGCCATCAGTTTCTATTTCATAATGTATTGGCATACGTTCAATTTCTTTTTTAACAGGCATTTCCAATTTTCTCAAACGGGATAATACCTGAAGTTGACGTTGATATTTTTCTAAACGCGGAATACGTCCAATTAGTTTTTGAACTTTCTGCAAAATTTGTCGGATTACTTTTTCTGGCTTGTCAGCACCAAAATCTGCTAGAATAGCCAAAAGCACTGCTTCTGGTGTATCCGACTGCAAAAATACGTCTTTTGGAATACGTTTGAGGTCAATTACCAAAAAATTATATTCCACGCCCATCATGCTCAATTGGTTGTTCAAGATATGCTTAGCAGGACGTTCCCCGATATAGACTACAATTTGCATCAAAGGAATCTTTTGGTCTTGGTAAAATAAGCCATAATAAAAAAAATTCCGAGCACGCATATCCTCATCAATGGCCTGAATTTCCCAATGCAAACCGAAATCTTTTGAAGGATCATCGTGTACTACCTTTTTCAAATTGTCCATTTCTCGCTCTAACGTGACCTGAAAACGATCTTTCAAGTCAACCAAACGCGGTAACTCCAAATTCAATGCAACACGGAATAAGGACGGTAGCAACTCCTCAAAATTTTCCTTAATAATTTTGTCGTATTTATTCGCCATGGTGCAAAGGTAAAAAACTTTTTGTTTAAAACAAAAAGTTTTTTA
>JAAFHO010000701.1 GCA_013297575.1 Chitinophagales bacterium | reverse complement strand
AGTGGTCTTACAACTGAGGGATTATTGAATAAACCAGAGACCCGTTGGGGTGGATTTATGCGCGGGATCAATAATAGTAGCAACGATTTTGAGGCTCAAAACGTCGAATTTATTGAGTTTTGGATGCTCAACCCTTATATGGCAACGGAACAAAACCAAGGCGTAGTATCGCAAGAAGGTGAAATGATTATTGACTTAGGTACTATTTCGGAAGATGTGTTGCGCGATTCGCGCCAGTTTTTTGAGAGCGGATTGCCTACCCCTGACATTGCATCGGTAACAGTGCCTACCCGTTGGGGTCGTGTTCCTGCGTTACAACCCATTGTTTCAGCGTTCGATAATAGCCCCGCCAACCGTACTGGTCAAGATGTGGGTTTGGACGGCTTTGATGATGAAGGCGAACGCGAGCATTTCAAGAGTTGGCTTGATGTTATAGAAGGCTCTTCACTCAGCAGCGATGCCAAAGCAAAGATGCGCCTTGATCCATCCGGTGATGATTTTGTACACTATCGCGATGGCCGCTTTAATGCATCAGGCGGCGCAGAACCCACCCCGGGTGTGCAGGAGCGTTACCGCCTGTTCAATGGCCCACAAGGCAATACACCTACCGCTACTGGTGGTGGTTTCAATAACGATTTTGTAACTTCAGCCACCAACTTGCCCGATGCAGAAGATTTGAACCGCGACAATACCTTAAATGAAAATGAGTCTTATTTCAGGTACCGCATCCCGCTAGATAAAGTAGATTCAGGTAACCAACCCAGTAAAATAAATACTGGCCCCACCTCTTCTATCGCAGATTTGATCACAGATACCATAGATGTGGATGGAAATATATGGTACCGCTTTAAAGTGCCATTAGATTGGGCCAAACGCCAATCGGTCAATGGCATTCAAGATTTCCGCTCTATCCGTTTTATTCGGATGATTTGGAGGGGTTTTGACCAACAAACAACCTTCCGTTATGCGACACTCGAAATGGGTCGTAACCAATGGCGTCGCTATACACAGGTCGTAAATGGTAATGGTTGTACAGATAGAACCGTTCCAAGTAAGGATATTAATTTTGATGTCAACAATGTAAATATTGAGGAAAATGCGGTACGCACACCCTTCAATTATACCATCCCGAATGGCATACAACGTGAAAACTCTGTCGGTGCATTCCCCGATATCCTCCAAAATGAGCAGTCCTTGTCGATGAGTGTTTGTAATTTGCCTTATTGCGAAGGTAAATCTATCTTCAAAACACTGAATATGGATTTGCGCCAGTTCGAGCGGGTAAAAATGTTTGCACACGCAGAACAGTTATCTGATGTTAAATTTGATAGCACGCAACTAAAAATATTTATCCGTTTAGGCTCCGACTTTATTAATAATTACTATGAGTATGAAATTCCTTTAGTGAACTCTGATCGTGGAATTACGGACGGATTAGTATCTAGTGATGACGAATATAAGGATGAAGTATGGAAAAATGTATTTGATTTCAAACTACAGGATCTAATTGACTTAAAACGGGAACGTAATTCAAAAGGAAAGCCAGTTGGAACATTATACACAGTAAATGATACGGAAAAAGGTAAAGAAAAAAATGTATTAAAGGTGATTGGTAACCCCAATATAGGCTATGTAAAAGGTGTCATGATCGGTGTAATGAACCTAGATAGTATTGGTGCCAAAACAGGAATTAGACACTGTTTCGAGACGTGGGTTAACGAATTGCGTCTAACGGGCCTCAACAACCGAGGCGGCTACGCAGGCACCGCCCGAGTGGATGTTAAAATGGCCGATTTAGGTAATATTTCGGCAGCAGGTACCTTCACCACAAAAGGTTGGGGCGGTATTGACCAAAAAGTACTGGCGCGTCAATTGGAAGATGTCACTCAATTTGATATTTCTACCAGTTTGGCACTGGATCGGTTCTTCCCCGAAAAATGGGGATTGCGCCTGCCTTTTTATGCGCAATATTCCAACTTAACCCGTCGCCCAGAATTTGACCCCTATGATTTGGACGTAAAACTTTCAGATAAATTGAGGGATGCGCCACAAGAAAAGAGGGATAGCATTCGCGCCAACGCCTTGGATATTACCACCACCAAAGGTTTCAATTTTACCAATGTGCGTAAAGAACGCAAAGGCAAACCCCGCAAGTTGCCACTACCTTGGAACATTGAAAACTTCAGTTTGACTTATGCTTATAATGAGCAAGAACGACGCACACCTTATATTAAGAGCGATAAACTCAAAAACTATAAAGGTGGATTGGATTGGCAATACTCAACTGGTTTGAAACCACTTCAACCCTTCAAAAAATCAAAAATTAAATTCATCAAGGATTTTAATTTTAATCCATTGCCCGAAACCTATGGTTTTAATTCCAATCTGCAACGGATAGAAGGGATCACCGAATGGCGCTCCTTTGGTTCAACCACGACCACACCAGAGCAAAACACCTACTACAATCGCCGCTTTACTTGGGACCGCAATTACGACCTCAGTTGGACGATTGCTAAATCATTGCGCTTCAATTTTGATGCTGATGCACGTAGTATTATCGACGAACCGCAGCAGTATAGAACCGATGGTACAGCGTACACCAAAGGGGAACGCCGTGACTCTATCCTGACCAATATGCGTAACCTAGGTCGCCCCAAAAATTACGCTCAAAATGCAGGTCTTAATTACACGCTGCCGTTCAAGAGTTTCCCTATGTTCGACTGGATCAGCGCAAAGGCTTCTTATACAGTAGGTTATACATGGACAGCGCAATCTTTGAAACTACAGTACTTAGATGTAGATCCATTGCCCGCACCCAAAGTGGAATCCTATACACGTAGTTTGGGTAACGTAATCCAAAACAATGTGGTGCGCCAAATCAATGGCGACATCAATTTTGAAGGATTATATAACAAGAGTAAGTACTTGGCCAAGATCAATAAGCCATCAAAAGCAGGTAAAGGCAAGAAAAATAATGGTATCCCAGGCGCACCGGGTAGTGGCGATGATGGCCCGGGCGACAAAGGATCTGGTGGTCGAGGTTCCGATCTAGGCCCGGGCGGTCGCGATAAAGGCGGACTATCTGGAGGTGATTTGTCGGGAGCACCAAGCAAAGGTGATAAGAATGATGCTGCTCCACCCGATCGTAAAGTGCCCCCAATCCCAGTACCACCTATACCTGGTGCTCCAGGTGCCGATGGTGGTGCTACTG
>JAAFHO010000700.1 GCA_013297575.1 Chitinophagales bacterium | reverse complement strand
AATGGCAAAACAAAATAAAAACCTAAACCAACCCAAAAAACCTCAGACAGCCACTACCTACAACAAGGGTACTCAGGTTGACAACGGTAATTCAGCACCTTCGGGATGGTTGCAAATAGCAATTGCGTTATTGGTCACTTTGGTCTGTTATTGGCCTTCTGTAAACAACGAATTCGTCAACTGGGACGACGATCCCAATATCGTAGAGAACCCGAATGTGATGCACGCTGGCAAAAACGAGGCATTTAGCACTACTTTCTCCAATATATTTAGTTTGGAAAAAGGTAACGTAATCGGTAACTATAACCCATTGCCTATCCTAACTTTTGCAATGGAAAAACGGGCTACCGATGCCGATTTTAAGGACAAGGTCTCGTTTGCCAAATTTGTGCGCACCGTTCATACCAATAATTTGATCCTGCACTTATTTGTGGTATTTTTTGCCATGCGCGTATTGATGCTATTGGGTATCGGCCCTTGGGGTGCTTTATTGGGCGGGTTGCTCATGGGCATTCACCCGATGCGGGTCGAATCGGTGGCATGGGCTACGGAGCGTAAGGACGTTTTATTTGGTGCGTTCTTTTTTGCTTCTTTGGAATGCTATATTCGTTATCGAAAAGCACTGACCTCAAGCCGTGCCAACCTGTTTTTTATCCTTTCTATGGTCTTGGCGGTGTTTTCACTGTATTCCAAAGTACAGGCGGTTACCTTGGTGGTATCCATGTTTGTGGTTGATTACTGGATGCGTCGCGCATGGTCGATGCGTGTCCTTGTAGAAAAGATTCCTTTGTTATTGGCTTCCTTAGCGATGGGTTTGGCCAATATCTATACCCTAAAAGTACAAGGTTCGACCAACGACGATATTACTGGTTTTAATATCATCGACCGCGCTTGTATTGCCACGTGGTCGTTTAGTGTGTATCTGTTCAAGTTGTTTATCCCCGAACCTATGTCGCCATTGTACCCATATCCAAAGCCATTGCAATGGTTTGTGTATGCGTCGCCGGTGGTATTTTTGGCGGTAGCCGCTGCGGTATATTGGTTGTGGAAAAATGACCGTCGTGTATGGGTATTTGGCTTCTTGTTCTTTTTCTTAAACGTAGCACCTGTACTCCAGTTTTTTGGTGCAGGACAAGGTTATTTGGCCGATCGTTTTACGTATGTCCCGTATTTTGGCTTCTTTGCCATAGCGGCTTGGTTGTACGACAAATATAGAGAAGATGCTTCCAAAAGCCTTTATTTTAATCTTGGATTTGGTGTCGCATTGGCAGCATTTATGTTTTTAACAGTGCGACAAGTAGGTGTTTGGAAAAATGGCGATACATTATGGTCGCACGTGATGAAGTACGAATTTGACAAAGCCAAAAATAAACCAACATCGGCATTGCCGTACTGGAACCGCGGCCAATACTTGCGCAAAAAAGGTGAAGTAGCACGTGCTTTAGCCGATTATACTACAGCAGTAACAGTAGATCCCGACAATCCAGAATTGTACAATAGCCGTGGTAAAACCTATTTTGACTTAGCCGCTAGCGGAAGAAGAGAAGACCCAAAAACCGCTGAAAACCTCCAAAAAGCACTCAGCGACTATAATAAATCCATAGAACTATCGGAAAAAAAGCCAAAAACCCAATCGGAAGCACTGATCAATCGCGGCGCAGCAAAGGGTATGTCTGGCCAATTCGAGGCGGCGTTGGAAGATTTGAACAAGGGTGTAGCCTTGGACCCAACGAACAAAAACGGTTATTTTAACCGCTCTATCGTTTATTATAACCTCAATAATTACGACCAAGCGATCAATGATTATTCCGAATACCTCAAATTGGAGCCTTACGATGCCAATATGTTGTACGAACGCGGTATGTTGCGTCGTGTAAAATCGCAATTCGACGACTCCAAGGCCGATTTGGACAAAGCGATCCAAATCAAACCTGATTTTGGGTTGGCTTACCTCGAGCGCGCACGTGTACAAGGATTAACTGGTAATAAAGCAGGCGCACAAATTGACTACCAACGCGCTGCTCAATATGGTCAGCCGATGCAGGAAATGGATCGCCAAATTATGGCTAAATAAACCCATTATATGCAGTACGAACTCAGTTATTGGGAGCGGGAAACCTTTTTGAAGGGTATAGATGTGGCGGTTATAGGTAGTGGTTTGGTGGGACTTAATGCCGCTATTCGGCTCAAAGAACGCCAACCCGCACTCAAAGTAGTCGTGTTGGAAAGGGGAGGACTACCCATTGGAGCGAGTACCCGCAATGCCGGATTCGCGTGTTTTGGTTCCATGACCGAACTCTTGGACGATATGCAAAATATGCCTCCCGATGCCGTTTGGGGTATTGTAGAACGCCGTTGGAAGGGGCTTGAACGGCTGCGTAATTTGCTGGGTGATGCAGCATTGGATTACCAAGAACATGGTGGTTATGAAATGTTTACTGCGACCGATCGCGCCGATTTTGAGGTTTGTACACAGCATTTAGCGGATTTTAACCATATCGCTGGTGCAATAACTGGTCGCAAAGAAGTTTATACCATAGCCGATGCGCACCTGTCCTCCACGGGTTTTGAAGGTGTGGAACACCTGATACTCAACCAAGCAGAAGGCCAAATTCATACCGGTAAAATGATGGTGGCGCTACTCGCGCTCGCTCGTGCACGCGGCGTAGAAATCCTTAATGGTATTACTGTTCAGAAAATAAACGATACTGGTACTGGTGTTCAATTGGACACCGCAGCGGGTTGGCCATTGATGGCGCGGCAAGTATTGGTGTGTTCCAATGGATTTGCGCGACAATTATTGCCCCAATTGGAGGTACAGCCTGCTAGAAATCAAGTATTAATCACACAACCTGTACCCGATTTGCCCTTTAAAGGCTGTTTCCACTACGATAAGGGCTATTTTTATTTCCGAAATATTGATGGCCGTATTTTATTGGGCGGAGGCCGCAACCTCGATCGTGAAGTAGAAAATACCGATCAATTTGGATCAAATGAGATGATAAGGGAGGCTTTGTTGCAATTGTTGCACCAAGTAATATGCCCCAACAAAGTGGTGGAAGTAGATATGTGGTGGACAGGTATTTTGGGTCTTGGGCCGGTAAAAAAGCCAATTATCGAACGCGTATCGCCGCATGTACATGTGGCAGTCCGATTGAGCGGAATGGGTGTGGCGATTGGGTCATTGGTAGGTATGGAAGGTGCCGATTTGGTGCTGGAGTC
>JAAFHO010000699.1:1414-3234 GCA_013297575.1 Chitinophagales bacterium | reverse complement strand
TCGTTTTTGTCGATCAACATGGAGAAATTTTTGCCACTGGGCAACAGAAAATAGTAATAACCCGCATTTAGTGGTTTGGCGCGTCGAATCACAAAATGGCCAGCAGCATCAACTACTGCAGAGTCGGCTAAGAAATTCTGATCGCCGAATACACCCACCAATTTAATTTTTCCGGCAGGTACACCCTGTGCATACACCTCAATCAGTGTGCTATCTGCCAAAGTTGTTGCAGATAAAAAATGGGCCAGACCTAAGCATAAGGCCATTACAGTAAGCGTTTTTTTCAACATTATGATATACGATATGATTTTGTTAGAAATAAATTCAAGGGAATTTTGGTTTTGGACGCGCAAAGGTAAGTTCGGTCTCTTTGATTTGTCGAACGTTTAACAATCATTTGCAAGAAAATAGATTTATATGGAAAGAAAAATAAAGACAATCCCAAAAAAAACGTTAGTTTACTTGGGTATTTGATATTTATTCCAATACATTTGTCACACCATTATTTGGTTTGCCATTAATACTAAGCCCCAACTTAATAACCGCATCAATAAAGAAACGATGAACACCAATGACTTTTCAAAAACGATAAGCAACCTCATCTCAAAAGATGAATTGGAGCAAGCTATCGGCCTGCTCAGCAAATTGCTTAAAAATAGCCCAAAATTAGATGAAATAATCTTAAATTCTGGCAGACTCAGCGACCTCAAAAAGCAAATCAGAATGGGTGTTGTTGATTTTAGCACAGCAAACATAGAACGCAATAGAATTCGGGCTGCTCTTTTGAGTTTTGCCGGAGAAATAGAAGAAACTATTGAAGATTTCCCAATCGTAAAACGGGAAGTAGAGCAGATACCAGAGGAAAGAATATTGGGAAGAAACACGCAAACGCATTCAGGTACTGGCGACAACAACCAATACGTTGGCGGTACGATACATGGCGATCATCATGGACACACGATAATAGGTAGGGGCAATCAAGTGGTGGATGTAGGACTGGATAGGGCCGTTGGAGCGATGGGAAAAGAAGTGTCAAAAGCAACCTCTACTACCATTAATTTAGCCATAAAAATCTTAGTGATTGGAGGCATTTTATTAGGTATTTTGTTCTATTTTTCCTACAAAAGCGAGCAAAAAAGCCAAGAAGAAACTAGAACACAGGAATACAATGAATCTGTTGGTAGATTAAAAAATGATATTCTCAATCTCAAAAAAAACTACCCAAATTCACCGATTCAAACCATGAGCGATTTTGATAATTTTAAAATTGTGAACACTGTTGAATCGGATCGAAGAAGGGAATTTACCGTATCCTTTACGAATTCAAGTGTAAGCACTGAAAAATTTTCGGGTAAAATGATTTTGACCTATACCTGCGGAGAGGATGAGGTTTTCTTTAAAAACTTTAATCTTTCTGAGTATAAAGACATTTCCGCCACCCCAATTTTTAAAGGACAACCAAAACAGCAAAAACAAGCAGAAATCGTCAGTAATCTAGTACCCAACCAAGAACAAACCTCCTCGTTGGAAGTCCCCGAGGATCAATCTGTCGAACTCGTAAAATTAATGGCTGGAGTTGAAGCCAATTACATTGGTGTTATTCTCAATAAAACAGGTTTAAACATTAGGGATGCACAGAATATAACCACTAGTACGGTATTAGCCACCATGCCCTATAATGCACGCGTTTTGGTGAAAAGAAAAGGTGAGGCAGACGTAATTAATGGAACAGCGCATCATTGGTGTTGGGTAGAATACAATGGTATTGAAGGCTGGGCTTGGGGCAAATGGATACAATGAAAATTGTCACTATTGTAGGC
>JAAFHO010000699.1:0-1404 GCA_013297575.1 Chitinophagales bacterium | reverse complement strand
TGATGCCTTGAAAAAAAACGGCATTACTGAAATACTTATCCATACCGGACAGCATTACGACGCTAATATGTCCGATATTTTTTTTGAGCAATTGGGATTGCAAAATCCAGCGTACAACCTCCATATTCAGGCCAAAACCCATGGCGATATGACTGGAAAAATGCTGATCGAAATTGAAAAAATATTGATGGAGGAAAAGCCGGATTGGGTGGTAGTATTCGGAGATACCAATAGTACATTAGCAGGTGCATTGGCTGCACGTAAACTGAATATACCTATTGCGCATGTGGAAGCCGGACTGCGCAACTACGATATGACCATTCCGGAAGAGGTCAACCGTATTATTACCGATCGCATTTCGGATTTATTGCTCTGCCCTACTGAAATTGCGATCGAAAATTTGAGGCAAGAAGGATTTGAATCGTTTCCTATACACATCGTTAAAACAGACGATATTCTGTCCGATGCTGTTTATTTTAGCCTACTGAAAATGAAGGAAAACCCGACTGTTATTTCAGCACATCTAAGGGCTATCCCCTACCCCTATATATTGTGTACGGTACACCGACAAGATTCAACAACGGAAGCACATTTGAAGATTATTCTCGATGCTTTAAATAAAATAGCCACCACCGCTAAGATCATTTTTCCTATTCATCCGAGAACTTTGGCGGTTTTGAATGGTATCCAATACCCATTATCGCCCAATATCCACTTAATCGATCCGGTTGGCTATTTGGATATGCAGTATTTGTTGCAACATGCCCAATACCTGATTACCGATAGTGGCGGTTTGCAAAAAGAGGCTTATTTGCACGGTGTTTATTCGCTACTTTTGATGGAACATACGCCTTGGGAGGAACTTATCACACACCAAGTAAGCGTTGCTACGCCTTTAGATGAGGAACGTATCTTATTGGCATACAACGACTTAAGGCAGTTGAATGGGCGTTTTGACCAGCAGTTGTATGGTACAGGGCAGGCTGGGATGCAGATTGTGGAGGCGTTGAAGCGGTATGGGGCTACCTGAATGTTCTAAAACATTGATACTTCAAAAACCTCTTTTAAATCCAATGAAAAACTCGGTACAACTTTACTTTTTGCTATATCACCAACGGTCAGCATGCGGCCTGTTTCATATTTTCCATTTTGCAAGGTATAGATGACCAAGGTCTGTTCAGATGGAAAAACAACCCAATACTCCGAAATGCCATTAGATTCGTACAATTCAAATTCAGGACTCAATACCAGTCCATCCCATCTAAGCCCGCATAAACCATCCGAATACCTTCTTCCAAACCGACCTTGGCCTTCCAGCCAAAACCATGCAACTTGCTCACATCCATCAATTTACGTGGCGTACCGTCTGGCTTGGAAAGATCATTAGTGATCGTACCTTTATAG
>JAAFHO010000070.1 GCA_013297575.1 Chitinophagales bacterium | reverse complement strand
GCAGCACTATTGGGCGCAATAAAAACCTGATCCCCGCCGAAGTCACCAAAATCCTTCATCGTAGTCATCAAAGGCAGTTCCGATTTTGTGGCTACGATGAAGGATTTTGGTGTCAATTTGCATTTAGCAGGCGGCGAAACCGCCGATGTAGGTGATATTGTTCGCACGATAGATGTCGGTTTTACGGCTTTTGCACGTATGAAACGCAAAGAGGTGATGGTCAATGATGTACGCCCCGGCGATGTAATTGTAGGGCTTTCGTCCTCCGGCCAAGCCAATTACGAAACCGAATATAACGGTGGTATGGGTAGTAATGGCCTCACTGCTGCCCGACACGATGTACTGGCAAAAAAATATGCCGAAAAATACCCTGAATCCTTTGATCCAGCATTGCCCGATGATGTAGTTTATACCGGTAAACGCGATTTGACGGATACGATTTCCATTGGAGACCAATCCATTACAATTGGCAAACTCATCCTCTCCCCTACCCGCACGTATTTGCCGGTGATGCAGGAAATATTTGCTCAATACCGCAAAAAACTACACGGCGTAATCCATTGTACAGGCGGCGGACAAACCAAACCTTTGAAATTTATCAAAAATGTACACGTCATCAAAGACCAACTTTTTGATTTGCCGCCGTTGTTCCAATTGATACAAGAAAGTAGTGGTACCAATTGGCGCGAAATGTACCAAGTATTCAATATGGGACACCGCATGGAATTTTATGTTGCCCCTCGCCACGCCGATGCTATTATCAAAATATCGGAGCAATTTGGGATTGAAGCAAAAGTAATTGGTAAGGTAAAAGCCGCTCAAGGAGAAAAAATTACCGTAAAATCAAAATACGGAAAATTTGAATACGGACTGTAAAACTAGAAAAATTGGAAGAAATACTACGCGATATTGCCAATAGAAAATTTGCACCTGTGTACTTTTTACACGGGGAGGAATCGTTTTTTATTGACAAAATAGAAGAAACCATCGAGGCCCATGCCTTGACGGAAGCAGAAAAAGGTTTTAACCAAACCTTACTGTATGGCAAAGACGTAGATCATCTTATCCTGATGGATTACCTCCGCAGGTACCCGATGATGAGCGAACGGCAAGTCGTGATTTTGCGCGAAGCACAAGAAATGAAAGGGTTGGGCGAATTAATTGGCTATATCGACAACCCAATGCCAACTACCCTATTTGTGGTATGTTTTAAGCATAAAAAATACGATATGAGTACCAAATTTGGCAAAGCACTCAAAGCAAAAGCCACGGTGTTTGAAGCCAAAAAACTCTACGATAACCAAGTCGCAGACTGGATTTCGGGGTATTGCAGATCACAAGGCATGACCATTGAGCCCAAAGCAGCCGCCTTAATGGCTGAATATTTGGGTACTGAATTGTCCAAAGTGGCCAATGAAATTGGTAAATTAGCCCTTAATTTATCCAAAGGAACGGCCATCAACGAGAAACATATTGAAACTTATGTAGGCATTAGCAAGGATTTCAATGTATATGAATTGCAAAAAGCCATTGCCGGACGCGACTTACAAAAATTGGCCATGATCCGCAACTACTTTGAAGCCAATATCCGGAAAAATCCGCTTATTGTTACGGTTTCCAGTTTGTTTTCCTTTTTCTCAAAGGTATATATGCTGCATTTTATCAAATCTAGTAGCGATGCAGAAAAGGTAAAAACACTCGAACTGCGCTCAGATTGGTTCTTGAAAGACTACAAATTAGCGGCTAATAACTATAACCTCGCTCAAACACGCGCTATTTTAGGTTTATTGCGCCAATACGACCTTCGATCCAAAGGTGTAGAAACAGATTTAACTTCCACGGGCGAAGAGGAATTGATGAAAGAATTATTTTGGAAAATGTTAAACTCGCCACCCAACTAAAAGATTCCAATAAAACGTCTTACTATTGTGTCGAATTTTGAGGATTCACCACATCTTATGTCTATTTTCGGAAAAAAGAACTACACGGAAGAAGAATTGGTCAGCGGTTGCGTTGACAATGATCGCCGTGCGCAAGAAGCGCTGTATAAGCGTTTTTTCCCAGAGATGATGCGTATGTGTATGCGCCACACGCGTGATGAGAATAAGGCTATTGAAATTGTCAATACCGGTTTTCTAAGGGTTTTCAAAAAAATACACACCTTCGCTTTCAAAGGTAGTTTAGAAGGCTGGGTGAGGAGGTTGGTATTCCACAGTATTGCAGATTACTTCCGCGAAAATTCAAAATATGCTTATTTTTTGGTTTTTGAAGAAAAAGACGAGCAAGTATCCGAAAAGTGCCACGAATCCTTTTTTGAAGAGGATATTCTTTCGGTCGTTCGAAATTTGCCGCCCGTTTCGCAAGAAGTTTTCCGATTATATGCCATTGAAGGGTATTCCCATGCTGAAATTGGTGCATTGTTGGGTATTAGCGAAGGCACTTCAAAATGGCATTTGAGTACGGCTCGACAACGATTGCGCGAAAAACTAGAAGCCATGGGATATGGGCAAACCGCCGGATAAAACACAGTAAAACGAATTGAAAATTATAAAGTATTTGTCATAATGTTGGATCATAATAAATTATCAAATAAGGGCTGGGCGCAAATGAGTGCTCTGTTGGATGAGCAAATGCCGCCGTCCAAAAAACGCCGTTATCCGCTTGGTTGGTGGGCTATTAGCAGTTTAGGGCTACTTTTGGGCTTTTGGGGCTGGTGGAACCGCACAGATATCAATGATGTGCAGGTATCTAGCGAGCAGCAGGCTACCCACGAATCAATGTCTATATTGCCCACGCCCGCACAACAACAAGCGGCTAGCACTTACACAAATAATTCCAACACTACTGCTGAAGAGATAGAGGCAAATAAAATCAACTTACTCCAGCAACAAATACAAAAACCTGTTTCTCAGGAAAAAAATACGCCAACATTCCAACTAAACCGTTATAATCATAACGGCCTTTTGCTGGGTAAAGACCCATCTATTAAGGAAACTGAACTAAATATTTTAAAACTGGTACTGCCGATGTTGGTTGCTACACCAGAAGACATCGTACAACAAGACAATAATTCGGCGGCTAAAGATAATATGATAGCAGTAGATCAGATTGAGCAGAAGCACGTAACAATTCAGCATCAGCAAGATCTGCCGACACTTGAAACAATACTTACTCCTCCAATAAAAAAGAAAAAATCAAACGCGCCTCATTTTTCTTTGGGATTAATGGCCGGAGCAAATACATTGCAAGTAAAACAAATACCCGGATTTTTGGGTGGTTTTACAACAGATATTACCTTTCCACGTAAAAAACTGGGCTTGCAAACAGGGTTTCTCTATCGTTATCAGGAATTTTCGGGAGAAAGTAGACCTGTGATACCTGTTACTTATGCCAATTATACCGATGCAACAGGTAAGTATGAGTTGGAGCCAGCAAATTTGCCGAACTCCTGGTACTATTTGGCTGCGACCAATCGCGTCTTGGTTCCAGTGATGAAATCGCACCAAATCGAAATACCTGCTATGTTCTTTTTAAGATTGGGCAGTCGTTGGCGGTTTTATAGTGGGATTACATTTCTGCGGCATGTATGGATTGAAAGTGCCAACAAAGCACTATTTACCTATAATTTGAAAGTAATTACAGTACCAGATGATAAGTCTCGCAATAATTTGAACAATGTGATCACGGGTCAATTGCCCAAATGGGAAAAAAACTGGCAAACTGGTATAAGTTTCAGACCCGCCAAAAGATTTGAAATAGGATTGTTTTACCGCTCCGTTTGGAAAGGCACACCCGTACTTTCTGATTTCAATTCTTTATTTGACACTTGCAAAACCTGTGATTCCAAATATCCTAAAGCGCGAAAAAGCACGATGGAATCTATTCGACCACAATCGCTTCAACTCAATGTGTCATTTAAGTTTTAATACTGGCATATACCCATACTGTAATTGAAACCCAAACAAGTAATTATGTACCAACGTTTTGCCTTTTATACGCTATTGACAACACTGCTCATAGCGTTCTCTACTTTATTATCCGCACAAACTGAATTTTACCCCGAAGAAATGATTGTTTCTGCTTCGGCACTAAAACTACGGTCTGCTCCCAATACCACCAATTCCATGACGATAGAAACGTTACAAAGAGGGACAACCGTAAAGGTACTTGGCGTACACAATAATGGCGAAATGGTGGAAGTCAACGAAGAATATGCACCTTGGTATAAAGTAGAATCGAGTACAGGTAAAATAGGCTATGCTTTTGGTGCTTACCTAAAAGGGACATACTTCCTTTGGTACGAAGACGAACCAATAGACGGTAATCTCCCACCATTGAACTGGTATGGCTTATATAGAAGAGATTCATTTGCAGATGAAATACGAAAAATAGAAGTGCGAGTCAAAAAAGAATTTTCCGAAATGTACGATGCGGAGGTAGAAATACTTAAAACAAACCAAAAAGATACCTCCAAATTTATTATTGGTACTACAAAAATCCTCAAAACTGGCTACGCAGGCCCATTAGGCATCATGGATTCTCCCGGTTGGTTTTTTGAAGGAGGCCTCAACCCAGGTGCTATGCTACCCATTTCCACCGGACAAATGCCCGGCGATACCACTTATGGCGAGACCTATTTTTTGGCTGCCACAGGCTGCGCCAGTTTGAAAGATAATTTTGTCCAAATAACCGGATATAAGGTGCAACTTATGGAGATGTACTCCGACAATGGCACCGGAAAAAGTCAAGACCTAACACCTTGGTTTCAATATATGCCCGATATGAACCCATCGGTACAATTACTTTGGTACGGCGATTTGGACCAAGACAAACTACCCGATGCCCTGATCCACGACTGTCCGATTGAAATGGCATGCCGAACTTCGCTGTTCCTTAGTTCGCAAGCCAAAAAAGGTGAAATTGTACGGAAAGTTTGTGAACATTTTTGGTATGGGGATTAGGAGTTGGAGCATTTTCAAATTATTGCATAAACTATTTCAATATGATTTTGCTTTACGTACGAATGGCGGCAATGATCGTTATTCCAATTATTTTATTATTATTACCCGCTACTTATTTTGATGAAGGACAATCAACTTGTCTTTCGGTCATACTCTTCGACACAGAATGCCCTGGATGTGGTATGACACGTGCCTGTATGCACTTGATTCACTTCGATATGGAAAGTGCTTTTTATTATAACATGTTTAGTTTTATTGTATTTCCCATACTCGCATTTTTATGGGCTAAATGGTTCTGGAACGATTTTAAAGTGTTTAAAGCCAAGCATTTGTAATCAAAATTCAAAAAAAAACCGCTGACGAGTAATTCGACAGCGGGATTTTTTTTATGAACCAACTCCTATAATAACTATGATGTTAATGAGTAGTTTTTCATTTTTACAAATGCATAAATAATACCAGGAATAGTACAAAGCAACCAAAGAACCAAGCAAATGATCCAGTCGTTACCATCCCAATCTGTAGCCAAACCTACCGCTACAAATGGAATGAAGATGGCAAGTATGATATAAACCGTTTTATCTACTGGTTCGCCACCAGCACCTACTGGCAAACGCTTTTTAATCATTTTTTGAGCAGCTTTCAAAGCAATAATTTCTTTGAGGCTCAGCTTTTGACCAGTCATTTTTTTGTACTCCCTTGGGGTCATATTTAATACCTCATCGGTTGTCATTTTAGCAAACTGCTCAGGCACAATGCCTTTCATAGATTGCTCTGGTGTGGCTACAACAGCAGATGGAGAAATGGTGGTAAAACTTGTAGTACAAAACAGCACCGCTACCAAAGATAGAAATAAAATTTTTTTCATAATTAAGTGTAATTTGTTATAAAACTGATATTAGAATTAGTTTAAATTTACATGTTACCCGTTTTTTTCAAAATCCAAATGACCAAACATACTGTTCCTGCCAACCAAAGAAGCCAACTTAAATAGCCTAGCGGTGCGAAAACAAATACGCCAAAAATAGAAAGTAAAATAGCGGAAGACCAACCTAAAATCCAAAACCACATCCACTTATCTGGTTCTGATTCTAGATCAATTTTCTGTCCTTTACCTAAAAATTTTGCTAATCGTTTGGCTTTTTTCATCATTTTTGAACTGGCTAATTTTTCAGCCAAAGCAGTTCCTTTCTGCTCTATCACTTTTTTAACGATGACTTCGCGGCTTTCTTTTGCCGATACTGCAGTGCTAGCGGAAAGTTGGATGGGTGCAAAAAAAGCAATGGCGATAATAGCCATCATAATTTGTACTGTTCGCATTGTGTGTAATGATTTAGTGAAATGAAATATGGTTTTTACAAGGCGAAAGGTAGCGCAGTAAAAAGAAATGATGTGCATTTTTTTTGTTAAAATTTAAAAGCAGAGCATAGGACTAGTCGATAATCTTCAATATATTTTGAAAATTCTGCTTTAATCGCTTGTCTTTTTCCACTTCAGTGATGATTGCTGCACGCTTAAAGCCTCCCGCATAATACCTAAACACCCACGATCCAGTGGATAGAATAGCATCATTAAGGCTGGCTTTCTGAAGGGTATAAATAAACCAATAAGCCATCACTGCATTAAGTCCTAAGGAGTTTAGCCCATTCTTTATATCACCGGCGTAGATCTGGCCAGATCCGGGTACGAACATACTCATGATCTTGGCAGTTTTGGGGTTCCGTTTATTGATTCTTCTGGCTTTTTTGTACGCTTTCTTCAATGCTGTTTTCCGTGTGTTAGAATTATCTTTTAGGATTTTTTTATAAATTGCTTCGGAAGCATCAAAATTCCGTTCACCATAATAGCAAGCCCCCAAATAAACCTGCCTTTTATAGTACCATTGTCCATTCAGTGTATCCTTAATGCTCAACAGCTCCCTTCGAGCAGCGGCATGCTTACCCTGCAATAGCAAAGCACTGGCTTTACCGATCAAAGCCATATTCTTGATGGAGTCGCTTGGCGTATTTTGGTACAAAATATCAAAGAAAAAAGCACTTTGCTCAAAGTCTTCTAACCTAAAATTAATTGTTGCTAATTGCCAATAGCATTCCAGCCCATACGTTTTGCGGTCGAAGTAGATCACACGTTGCATCAATAAGCGTGCTGCCTCATCGTTACCTAAACCGATCTGCGCTCTGGCAATCGCCATACATTCGCTGGCATTTTGTGCAAACAATGCAGAAAAAGCACTAATCCAAAGCAGGAAAAACAATATTTTCAGTTTCATGTAATAATTTGTGCCTGTAGCGCTGATTAAATTTGCGTGCTGCTTTATGTGAACCATAGACATTGCCAAGGTAGAAGCCGAGTGCGAAACTTCCATGCACCCATCCCCACGGAGACGACACCCCTTCTCTATCAAAACGCCGCCATGATTGCCAAGTATTTAACCCAACAAAGACCAAACCAATGGCACCATCGGCCCAATCACCGGTATAGCCTTTGCCCGCACCCGGGAGTACCGCGGAGAGCGAAGCGGCTACCCACGGTTTTTTATAAGGCATAGACTTACTGCGTTCCAACAGACTTGAAATAGCTATTTTATTAGGTAATGGCCTACTTTCAGACCAATTCGCAAGTGCTGATTCTACATTTTTCCAATCCTGGTTCAATAAATGACTATAAAGTTTAATTTCCTCCCCGTTATATGATGGCACGTTGCCAGGAAGGCTACAAAACGAAATAGCATCCGTTGTTTTTCCGGCCGTCACTAATGTTTTGGCATATTCTATATTGATTTCAGGTGATGTGGTAGATGCCCATTCCTGCCATTGCGAAACACCTGCATTTGTATTTTTTCCTAAACGATAAGAACGCAACAGCAACACCTTAAACGTATCATTTGCAGGAACCATAAAAACAAGGCGCTGGTACTCTAAACTGGCTTGATCGAATTTCCGAGCACGCATCAAGGATTTAGCATACGTTTGGGTATGTTTAAAATCGTACAAATCTTGGGAATACAACCCATTATTACCCAGCAAGAAAAGAAAAAAAAGCAGAAATAGCCGCTGTATTAGATGAATAACACATAATTTCATAAAAAATTACCAGGATACTGGATCTGAAAGGTGATTGGTTTGAAGATCAAACGAATATTTTTTTGCATTGAATCCATTGCATCGGGTCATTCGATCCATGGTAGAAATTCCGCCTTTTATGATCCCAAATTTTTTAACAGCCACCAGTCCATATTCAGAGCAAGAGGGAGTAAAGACGCACCTGTCCTGATCTTGTGACGAAATCAATGTTTTATAGGTAAGAAATAACCCAGAAAGTATCATTTGTAGTTCATTAGGATTCTGCCTGCTTTCTACAAATTTTTCGGTCAGTGCTTTTTTAGGTGCAACGTTGAACGCTTTTTCCAGTAACTTAATTTCTGGTGATGCCTGCGCCGATATCATCCCGATATTACCTAATATCAGGCAGTTTATAATCATATTTTTCATCTTCTCCTTCTTGGTTAATTACTACATTTTTAAAAGTGATGATCCTGTTGTACTCTTTATTTTCGGGAAGATAGAAAATTTGAAAAATTTTACCCGGCACAGGTAATCCTTCGACCAATTGATAATCTTTAA
Source organism: Chitinophagales bacterium (assembly GCA_013297575.1). GTDB lineage: Bacteria > Bacteroidota > Bacteroidia > Chitinophagales > Saprospiraceae > M3007. The sequence continues at coordinate 5,586 of JAAFHO010000070.1, read as the reverse complement.
GATAAAACTTCCCTTTTATTTCATCTTTTTCATTATAAAAAGCAACTGCTGTTACCTTTTTTTGCTCTTGGACTAATACTACCTTACCTACCAATTCCCTAAGTGCCTCAATAGGTTTCCAGGTGGAGGTGGTTTGTCCATCGGTTCCATCTACTACACTGTCTAAGTCATAACCGCCTTTGCCCATTCCAAAGTCGTTGAGTTGTTGTGACAATATCATGTTGTAAACGGAAAATTCCCCAAATGGCATTGTAGTACGCTTGGACACGAATGTGTCTGCTACCATCCTGTACATTGTTGTGTCGAAATTAAGCCAGCGTTCTCGAGCGGGAAAACGAATATCGTGGTTTACTTTTCTTACGTTTTTATCGTAGTAAACTGTTCCTGTAATCAATTGCCCTTTTTCTTCTCCTACCATTTTTTCTTTGATGGAGAAATCGGATTTAAACCGAAAATAATCCTGCGCTTGAATGGGCAGGACATAAAATAATATTAAACTAATGGAAAGGAATATACGCATTATCATTTGTATAAGGAGAAAAGGCTGATCTTTCAAGGAAGAAAGATCAGCCTTTATTTTTAATAATTCTAGCCTGCGGAGAACAATGTACCAACAACTAGTAGTAAATAAAGCAATGTATAAACAAGGCCACCTACTACGCAACCAATAAGAGCTTTCCTTACTTGTGCTTTTTTAGAACTGTCATCAACAACAAGGAAAACGATTAATACACCAACTAGGCCTAAAATAAAACCCCACCAAAAGCCGGGGATACCTAATGCCCTTTCGTCACCTTTGCCACCTGCGCCAAGTAATGCATTACCTAGGTCTTGGTTTTCAGTAACACTATTTAACAATACGCTATTTTCAGCAGCAAGTTCATTATAGGTTACATTACGGGCATCAACTGCTTGCTCTAATGCATTAAGACCGGAGAACTCCTGCTCCATTGCATTAAGATCATCGTTGAAGCCATTTGACACAACTGGTGTTGTTGGGTTACTGCTTGCTATTGCTCCAAAAAAAGTAATACAAGCAAAAAATGAGAAAAGAATTTTTTTCATAAATGTGAGTTTTATGTGATGAAAGAAAAATATCAATGGCAAATGTAGGCAGTGAAATGTAATAACAAAGTATTTTTTGGGAAAATTTTATTTTTTCATACTCTAATTACGCTCGTAAGAGCCAAGATACTACGCATCATTATCGTACATTTTAGACGATAGAGATATCTAAAATAGACAATAATATTAAATAAAGCACCGTGAATACAACATAACCCACAACACAACCAATTAGCGCTTTCTTTACTTCTGCCTTTTTAACACTACCCTCAAGAACAAGGGCTACGATTAAAACCCCAACTAGCCCCAAAATAAAACCCCACCAAAAACCAGGAATACCCAGTGCCTCTTCGTCACTGTTGACACCTGCGCTAAGCAATGTATTACCTATATCTTGGTTTTTAGCAACACTATTCAACAATGCGCTATTTTCAGCAGCAAGTTCACTGTACGTTACATTACGTGCATCAACGGCTTGCTCTAACGCATTAAGGCCGGAAAACGTCTGCTCAATAGCATTAAGATCGTCGTTGAAGCCATTAGGTACTACTGGAGTTGTTGGGTTGTTGCTTGCCATTGCTCCCAAAAAAGCAATACAAGCAAGGAGTGAGAAAAAGATTTTTTTCATAAATATGAATTTTATGCGATGAAATAAATATATCGGTAGCAAATGTAGGCAACGAAAAGCAACAACAAAGTATTTTTTCAAAAAATTTTATTTTTTTATACTCTAATTACGCTCATAAGAGCCAAGATACTTATCCTAATTCTGTTTGTAATGCACCTCCCTTATCCCTCCACGGTAATACCGCACAAACCAGTTGATTGTCCACAAGCAACCCGACCATCCGAATTCAATAGCAGCAATAACGCCCATTGTGGCAGAGTTCGATATAAAAAATTTATTTTATCCAACTAGCCGGATTCAACCGTTCTTTTTCTCTCCATAGTTCAAAGTGCAATTCGGCGGCACCACTAATCGGATTGGTGCTTACTTTTCCCACCAACGATCCTGCTCCAACGATATCCCCTTTGCTCAAATTTGTTTCGCTCAAATTAGAATACACCGTATAATAATTACCATGCTGGATAATTACAGTATAATCATGCCCCGGAATATACTGTACACCTGCTACTTTTCCTTCAAAAACCGACCGTACTGGAGCATCTTCGCTACTTCTTATATCGATTCCATTATTGGTAATTTCAATATTTTTAAGCGTCGGATGCTTTTGTTTGCCGTAAGCACGCGCAATAAACCCTCCGTCCACAGGCCAAGGTAGTCGGCCTCGCAATTTTTGAAACGATTGGGAAGTAACATCCTCTTCTTCTACGACTATTTCGGGTACTTCTGGTGCTACCACTTTAGGTGATTTAGGCGCTGGTTCGGTAGTAGGTTTCGGCGGCTTATCTACTGTTTTTGTAGGAATATCTGGTTCTTTGGGTGCTGGATTGGCGGGTTTCGGTACTGGGTTGGCGGGTTTCGGGGGAGGAGAAGCCGCCGCTTTCTTTTTGTTTTTAGCAATGGTTATTTCGTCTTTTTTTCGCTCTTCCTCCGCAATGGTGCGCTCAATAGAATTATCCAAGGCTGCTTTCGTTTTTTGTTTTTCTTCCAGTTCACTACGCAACTTAGCCTCATCTGTACTCAGGGTTTGGAGCATGGTGTTTTTATCGGTCAATTCCGTAGTCAAAGTGCCTTTTTGCCCCTGCATTTCCATTAACAATTGCTCTTTTTCGGTTTTTTCTAAGCCCAACGATACTATTTTTTTGGACAAAATAGATTGTGTAAAAGCAATGGCCTCGGCCTGTCCTACACGGTATTTATTATAGTTGCGCAAAAATATCCAACGACGGTACGCTTGGTTGAGGTTTTCGGCAGAGAGCAAAAACATCAATGGATTATTCAGTGCTTTTAATCGGAAAGAAGTACGCAGGATTTGTCCATATTCGGCCCTCATTTTTGATACATCTTCGTTGAGTGCCGCAATAACTCCTGTATTCCTTGTGATAATATTCTCAGACTCAACAATTTCATTTTCAATGGTTTGAATTAAATCTTCGCGGCGTTCAATTTGATTTTGAAGGGTCACAAACCGTTCATACACCGCTGATTTATTCTGCTTTGTTTTGTCGAGTAGTTTACTGGTAATCTCTATTTCTTTGGTCAATTTTTTGCGCTTATCTTCTAGGTTTTTCTTGTTTTGGGCAAAAAGCGTTGCTGGCTGTAAGAGGCCACAAAGCACGATCAAACCAATGATACGCAAGATTTTATTGATAATATTTTTCAAAATATACTAAGCGTGGGTTTTCGAATGGGCAATGACTACTTCCTAATTTTTTCATAGTGATCCGGCACCTCAAACTTAAAAGTAGGCTTTGTATTGATTTGCACATCTTCCATATCAATATCAACGCCTTGTTTACCATATTCGGTGCTAAAAGCATCTACCCTGCGAAAGTACGAAAAAAGCCCGGGTACATTATTTATTTTTTGGTGTTTATCAAATTTAATAGCGATAGTGGTATTATCTGTTTTTTTAACAAACACTTCGTTTTTCAGCAAAAAAGATCCCTCTTCGATGCGATATTCGCCACTAAATGGGTCAAAATCGCTTTTCAAGCGGTGCATAGATTCCACAATATCACTTTTGCTATTATTGGATTTAAAATTAATAGCGGGCAAGCCCAACACTGTTTTTTGCAAAAGATCAAACACATCGCCCTCGGGTAGTGAAAACCGCAAACGAAGCGATGCTAAAGAAGTGACGGAACACGTTTTTTCTAATCTATTTAATGCATAAACGGAGTCGCGTGTGATCAAAACACGCATGGCTTCCAAACCAAATTTTTTAGCATTCATCCAGATAATACTATCCCTTATCCAAATAATATTGGCACTGGCTGAAATATTCATGCCTTCGCTTTCGGAATAAATCCGCGCACGAGCCGTCAATGATTGCACGGAGGACATTTCATTTTGCCGTTGGGTTAATTTTTTTTGTAAAAAATCCGCGCTTCTCATATCTGTTGCTGGCCGAGGCGCGCCCACCGAGGCTTTGGCGCTACTGCAACCTTTTTGGTATGACGACGGTAATAAGCCAAAGCAAAATAAAGTAAAAACGATCAAATACTTTCTATCTAGTAACATATTTATGTTCAATAAGGAATGAGATTTACTCTCGGATAAATTCCAATTCTTGAAACTGGTCAAGGTGCGCCAAAGGCGATGGTTCGCCCATTTTTTTATCATCTTGCCGGTATTTCACAACGTAATCTGCGCTGCCCAGTATTTCACTACTAATGGCCCCAAAATTAGGCGGAAATGGATTGCCATGCACGGCAGCGATGGTACTCACCAATGGCTTGCCAATGGCTTGTATCAATTCATTACAAAATTCATCATAAGTGACCCGAATAGCGAGAGTGCCATCTTTTGCACAAAGGCTGGGTGCCAAACCCTGGTGGTGTTCATAGACCAACGTAAAAGGGCGTTGGTGCAAAGACAATAGCGTTTCGATACGTGGTGCAATATCTGTCACATATTTTTTGAGCATTTCAATACTATTGACCAAAACGATCAAGCCATCAGCCTCCGGATGTTTTTTAATAGCCCTAATGGCTTGCACAGCGGCATCATTTGTGGCATCACAACCGAGTCCCCAAACCGTATCTGTGGGGTAACAAATAATATTTCCGCGCTGTATCAGGCCGCTAATTTCACTTATGTCGTCTCTTAACAAGAACATTTTTAAATTTATTAGAGTGTTTAAATAAAAACGATGTAATTTTGAAGGGCAAAAATCAGGCTTTTTTTCGGACTATTCATAAAATAGTAAATTTGCTTTGATAAGCAACCATTTTCACCATATTTTTCGTCTTTTCTCACAACCATTCACCTACAAAACATAAAAAAACACGTTATGCAAATCAAAAACAAACTTACAACGCTTTTGGCAATTGCTTCGTTGCTATTGCTTTTCATGCCAAGCATGTTAACTGCCAAACATATCATTGGCGGTGAAGTGACTTATGAGTGTTTGGGGCCTTCGCAGATTGATCCCAACTCCAACACCTATATTATAACGATGAAAATTTATCGAGATTGTGATCCTACCACTGGCGGTGCATATTTTGACCAACCAGCGGTATTTGGTATTTATCAAGGTTCATTTAATGATAGTTATTTGGAAAGGACGGTTTATGAATACCCTAATATTACTTATATCGAGCCCGATACGCCTAAATGCATCAAAAACGTACCTTATGTTTGTGTGGAAGAAGGTATTTATTCTTTTACTGTTGATTTGCCAGTTTCCGCCTTCGATAGTTATTTTATTGTATATCAAAGGTGTTGCAGAAACAATAGTATAGTCAATATTTACAATCCTGAAGATGTGGGCGCTACTTATTACGTAGAGATCACCCCTAAGTCTCAGCAATTGTGTAATAATTCGCCGGTCTATAACGATTTCCCCCCCATTATTATTTGCAAAGACGTTCCACTTAAATTTGACCACTCTG
>JAAFHO010000007.1 GCA_013297575.1 Chitinophagales bacterium | reverse complement strand
GCCCTGCGGTTATGGTTGGTATTGGATTGGCGGTGTTTCAGCAATTTTGTGGCATCAACGTGGTATTCAATTATACCTCTACTATTTTTGAATCGGTAGGCGCCAACTTGGATCGACAGCTGTTTGAAACTGTTTCTATTGGGGTCGTGAATCTTATTTTTACGCTATTGGCCATGCGTTTGGTGGACAAAGTAGGCCGCAGACCACTGATGTTATATGGGTCTATTGGCTTGGCTGCACTGTACCTTGCGCTCTCCATTTTATTACAAACACAAGCCAGCGCGGGTTGGGTTTCGCTGGTCGTTTTGTTGGCCATTGCCACCTATGCCACATCATTGGCACCAGTAACTTGGGTACTTATTTCCGAAATTTTCCCCAACAAAATCAGGGGAATTGCCTCTTCGGTTGCGGTAGTTTCGTTGTGGGCAGCCTATTTTGTACTCGTATTTACCTTTCCTATTTTAGCCAAGCAACTGGGAACTTATGGCCCATTTTACTTGTATGCCGTGGTTTGTTTCTTCGGTTTTTTGTTTGTCAAAAGCAAAGTAAAAGAAACCAAAGGCAAAACATTGGAAGAATTGGAAGGGGTGATGATGGGGCATTGAGGGGGTACTAAAACCCGCCTCGAGCATCAAAATTATTCTGCCGATAAGGCGCTTTTAAGAATTGGAATGTACCCGGTTTTGCATTGATGGTAAAATAATACGTCCCCCGTGTTGGCTGCCAGCTCAGGCTCATTTGCCAGCAATGCAAATCACGGGTAATGCCCAAATCAGGATAAACAAACTGCTTGTCTTTGAGGTCGTAAGAAATATTGGAGATATTCACCGACCATTTGGCAGAGATCGGAATATCGCCACGCACCGATATATTGTGTTGCCCAATCAAAAATGTATCGCGATTGGTTTGTGGCACAAATTGACGTTCGTAAGTAATATAATGACTAAAACTAAACCTGTCGAGCCAACCAATCAGGTCGTCAGGGGCTTTATTCGTAGTCGATTGCACGGTATTTTTTTTGGTGGCGCCATCTTTTTCACCTCTATTTTCGATCATGTCCCGGATTTGGCTGACCGTAAAACCAGTATTGATATTAATACCAAACTGGTCAAGCCGAGCCAGTTTTCCACCATTTTTTAGCGTATAACTATTGACGCGTTTACCTTTTTCATTGAGTATATAGGGGTCAAAGGACAAACGCCAGTTGAGCGTTGTAAGCCCTTTAAAAAAGCGGAATACGCCATTGGTACCCACCGTACTCCACCGCAGTGAATCGGCAGAAAAATTATAGTTACCACTAAAATTAAGGTTATCAAATATTTTTGTTTTTTTACCCCGGCCAGTGGTATCCCGCTTGGAGAAGTGTTTGATTTCCAACACATTAAGCAAACTATAACTCAAGACCATACTACGTGCTGAAGCCGTGGGTTTGCCATAAATACCTTCGTCAAAAATACTGTATTTCTGCTTTTTGCTCCTGCCCGGTCGAGAAGAGGTTTCTACTTCTCTGAAATAGTTCGTATTTTTGGAATAATCCGGCCCAAAACCGATACTGGCACTGGGCGAAATCTTATGCCGAATCCCCTTGAGCCAGCCCTTCCTGAATTGTACAGTCCCAAAAATAGAGGTACTGGCACTAATGCCCGCGTTAAAATTACGGTATTGATAAAAACCATACTTGCGGAGGAGTGTGTCGCGCCCCCATTTTGTACCATTACTATCCAATTTTGTACCAATAAATGCCTTTTCGGTGGGGCTTACTATTTGGAAAATACTATCATATTTAAACTTTGGCGTAGGGTCAAACTCACGCGTAGTAATATAAGGGTACCAACTTTCGTCATAGTTGGCATTGGGTGTAATATTAATAAACTTGGCCAATTTAAAATTGAAATCCGTACTAGCCTTGTGCTGAACGCCCCCTTTAATATTGCGCAAAGTACTCCGCCTAAAAAGGGTTGTATCGGTCACATCAGAGAGCGAATTTCGCAATTGTGAGTTATACGTCAAACTCATTTTTTCGTACCATTTTTCCTTACCGATACCGTTTTTGCGCTTGAAAGGGTAAATCCGTTGCAAGGTAAAAGTTGCTTCCGGCAAAGTGATATTCATTTTGCGGGTTTGGGTATTCTGGTTGTGTGTAAAGCCCAAATTAAACTGGTACGGCCTACCCGGATATATTTTATTTAAGGTAAAATTGGAATTCAACTGGTTGCGGTAAACGCTGGCAAAATCGTTTTGGTTACGGTTTTGGTCGCGGTTGGTTTCAATATTCACCGATCCACCAATTTTCCGCGTAGGATGTGCTGCGGCATCCTGCTGGTGCCTAATTTGGAGGCTAAACGAAGGAAAATATATCTTTTCGGCCTTATCATTTTCAGATATGCGCCGGTTATACCGCAACAAAAAACTACCGGAATGCTTGTATTTATAATTGTAATTGGTAGTCCCTGTTACACCAAAGGAACCACTAACAAAGGCACTAAACAACAGTTTGGCATCCATATGCTCATTAATGGGTTGGTACCACCCGAAATCCTGCAAACCCAAGCCTTCTCTGTCCGCAAAGTTAAAATCTTGTGGGATAATCAAACCTGCTTTGCGTGTTTTTGTGATCGGATAAAACCCGAAAGGCAAAACCAAAGGCGTAGGAATACCGGCAATTTCTACATTGGAGAGGCCCGTTACCACCAATTTGTCCTGAATTACCTTTAATTTTTTCGTTCGCACCCCAAAGTGTGGATGATCGGCATTGCAAGTGGTAATAATTGCATCATAATTGTAAATTGTATTTCGGGCAGAGGTATCCCCTTCCGGGCCACCTACAAATTTGGCTTTTTGCCCCAATACATATAAGTCTTCTTGTTTGGTTCTGGCTTCGTAAATAATCCCTTTTTTGGTTTTAAAATTGTAGCGGAGTTTATTCGCTTCAAATGCTTGATCCTTGTCTTTAAATTCGGGCGCACCTCCGAGCCGCCCCGTACTATCGGGAAATTCCGTAGCGGTTATTTCATTTTTTGCATAATCCAATAGAATATAACCCGCTGTAATATTGAGGGTAGTATATTTAACGGTGGCCGCCCCGTATAGGTGTACCTGTTTATTAATGACATCAAACCACATAGAATCCTTTGCGCCATAACTGATTGCTTCGGTGAGTCCATCGTCCGAAAATTTCACCTTACTCAAATCCACCACCGACGAGTCCACGGCTGTAGGTCGTACTGTTCCCGAAGCGGCTGTTGGCGCAATCGTATCCAAAACCGGCGGCGGCAATAACGTGTCCTGTGCACCCGCACTCAGAAAGAGCAGTACACAACTCAACGTTACAAAAAAAAGACGAATGCCTTTATAGTAGAAATTCATATTCATACGTTTTCTTTAAAGATCTATGAGGGATGAAAAAACATTGATGCATAGTACATTTTTTACATCAGTCAACTATAAGGAAACAAAAACTGTTTAGATAATTACATTTCAAAACAAGCGTATCTCCTAGTCCAATGCCATTCATTACCCATCGTTCATATCTTTTATCTCTTTTTCACAAATTTAACCGATATTTGCACCGCTAAACTTTTGCTTTATGCCACAAAAGTCCGTTATTCAAACGCTGCTCGCGCTATTTGCGTGGCTTATTTTACAAAATTTTAACTATTTGCCTGAAAAAGGGCACAAAGTTAACTCAAAAGACCCAATTGTTGATTACCGAATCAAGAAGGTCGTTCTTGATGCAGGCCACGGAGGTAAAGACCCTGGCTGTATCGGTGTCAATAAAACGTATGAAAAACACAATACGTTGGCTATTGTACTCGAAGTAGGTGCAAGAATCAAAGCCGAATACCCCGAGATTGAAGTGATTTACACTCGGGATAGTGATGTATTTATCGAACTCAAAGAACGTGCCGCTATTGCCAACCGCAATAACGCAGATTTATTTATTAGCGTACACTGCAATGCTATGTCTGCGGCATCGGCACATGGAACCGAAACGTATGTCATGGGTTTGCATACCGCAAAGCACAATTTGGAAGTAGCAAAACGCGAAAATGCTTCCATTTTCCTAGAAGAAGATTATAAAAAGAACTACGAAGGCTATGACCCCGATAGCCCCGAAGCACATATTTTGGGCAGCGTTTGGCAAAGTGCTTATCTCGAGCAAAGTATTATTCTTGCACAGCAGGTTCAAAATTTTTCCAATAAAATAGCAGAACGGGACGATAGAGGCGTGAAACAAGCTGGTTTTTTGGTCTTGCGCGAAACTGCTATGCCGTCTATTTTGGTGGAAGCAGGTTATTTGACCAACGAAAAAGAAGAAAACTACCTCGCATCCGATGAAGGCCGCAGTGCAATGGGCGATGCCGTTTTTAATGCATTCAAAGCCTACAAACTCCAAATGGAGGATAAAGTAGTGACGAATCCATCTAAAACAAAACCATCCAAACAAGCAAAAACAAATCCCATTGTAAAAGAGGATTACGCTACCGAAAATCACCCAAAAACAAAGGCGGAAGCGCCTAAAAACGTACCAAACAAAACCACAAATACCCCAAAACCCATCCCTGCTACACAAAAACAACCTATAAATACACCACCGCCTGCCACCAAAAGCACCACAGGACAATCTGTTTATATGGTACATGTACTCTCTTGGCCCAATCAAATGGATCGAAACACTGGGAAACTAGCACTACTAACCAATGTAAAAGAAGAAAAATCTGGTAACGAATATAATTACCTCACTGGCCCATTCACCTCTAAAGAAGAAGCCGATCTTATGCTCACAGAAATAAAACAAATGGGGTTTAAAACCGCAAAACTCGTGATAAGATAATTATTCAGTCCATCAGAATAAACCTGTTTTTATACCAAATTCGGGTATAGTTTTCAAAAATAGCATAAAAATAAAAATTATAATAAACATCTATAAATGTTCAAATTCAGAAACGAAACTAAAGTTGGTATCCTTGCTATTGTAGCAATGGGTGCAGCTTTTTGGGGGTATCAATTCCTAAAAGGCAAAAATGTCCTCACTACTTCCCAAACATTCTATGTGAAATACGCCAATGTCGATCAACTTCGGCCTTCGGCACCTATTTTTGTGAGTGGCTTGCAAGTGGGTATGGTAAAAGACATCCATATTGATGCCGAGGATGGTAAATCGTTGATCGTAGAATTGAATATCGAAAAGGATGTTCGAATACCTAAAGACGCAACGGCTTCTATTATTGGTTTGACACTAATGGGCGGAAAAGCAATTGATATTGTCATTACACACCCTTGTGAGGGTGATGGTTGTGCAAAATCCCGCGATTACCTCCAAGGTACTACCCGTTCGTTGGCGCAAAGTCTTTTGGGCGACCCAAAAGAATTGGATGTGTATGTGGCCAAACTTCGTATGGCGTTCGATACACTTGCCGACCCGAATAGCAAAGAAGGTTTGGGGCCCTCGGTAAAAGCGATGGAAACTACATTGGTCAATCTTGCCCTTGTTTCGGCCAAACTAGATGCGCTGCTCGCACAAAACCGTGCCAACCTAGGGGCTACACTCACTAATGTAGCAGGTATTACCCAAAACCTAAAAAACAGCAATAGCGATATTGCGGCGGCTTTGTCTAATTTGAAAGCCGTAAGTGAGCAAATTAAAGGGGCTGGCGTGGATGAAACAGCGAAAAAGGCTGGCGTTGCGCTCGATTCGATCATTCTTGCATTAGGCTCTTTGAAAAACACCCTGAATTCTACCGAAAAAACTATTGCTAAAGTGGATGGCATTGCAGGAAGATTGGCCAATGGCGAAGGTACTGCTGGCCGACTACTTACCGATGATGTACTATTTGAAGAAATTGTGCGCACTTCCAGGCAATTATCGCTGATTACACAGGATTTACGCCTTAATCCAAAACGTTACAATACCGTCAAATTGAAAATATTTGGCAAAAATAAAACAGGGGATTATATGCTTCCAACTGACGATCCTGCATACCGTATGCTTTTAGATAGCCTCGATAGGGACTTCTTTTTGAAACGCAAAGCGGCTATGGAAGGCGACAAAAAATAATATTTTTAACACTTATCTCAATCTATGTTTAAATTTCAACAGGTACTCGTATCCACCATTGTCGGACTTATTGTAGGTACGACTACGCTCTCTGCGCAAAATATCCCGTTTACCGAGTATGATATGGCCAATGGCCTCAAAGTACTGTTACACGAAGACCACTCTACGCCTATCGTTGCCGTTTCTGTGATGTACCATGTTGGGTCTAAGAACGAAAACCCCGAACGTACTGGTTTTGCACACTTTTTTGAGCATTTACTGTTTGAGGGTTCCGAAAATATCAAACGCGGCGAATTTGACGATTATGTTAGTAATGCCGGCGGTATGAACAACGCCAATACTTGGTACGACCGTACCTACTATTATGAACTGCTGCCCAGCAACCAACTTGCACTGGGTCTTTGGCTCGAAAGCGAGCGGATGCTCCATGCCATCGTTGAAAATGTAGGCATTGAAACACAACGCCAAGTGGTAAAAGAAGAACGCCGCCAACGGGTGGACAATGTTCCTTATGGCCGATTGGTAGAAGAAACAATGAAACGTACCTTCAAAGTGCACCCTTATACCCATTCCGTTATTGGTTCTATGGCGCATTTGGATGCAGCAGTTGAAAAGGATTACAAGCAGTTTTATAAAGATTTTTATCGCCCCGATAATGCCATCATTTCAATTGCCGGCGATATCAATATTGAACAGACAAAAGCATTGGTGGATGCCTATTTTAAGGATATTCCACGCGGACAAGGCGAGGTTTTTCGTCCAAAAGTGACCGAACCTGCTATCACTAAAGAAATAAGGGATACAATTTATGACCAAGTACGCTTGTCGCAATTGGTGTATTCTTACCAAATTCCGGCACAAGGCACACCCGATTATTACGCAATGGGCATGCTCACCGATTTATTAAGCCGTGGTAAAAGTAGCCGCATGCAAAAAGCAATCGTGGATCAGCAGCAAAAGGCAGTTACCGTAGGCGCATTCCCGCTGGCATTGGAAGACCCAGGGGCTTGTATCATGTTTGCACGCGCAGCCTTGGGTGTTGATCTAAAAGACCTCGAAACGAGCATGGATGCTGTAATAAAAGACGTTCAGGACAACTTAATTTCGGAAATTGAATTCCAAAAATTACTGAACCAAGTCGAAAGCGATTTTGTGACGGCTAATACCTCCGTAGCTGGTATCGCCGAAAGCCTTGCTAACTATGAAATGTATTTTGGTGACGCCAATTTGATCAATACCGAACTGGAACGTTACCGCAAAGTAACCCGCGAAGATATTAAGAACGTGGCCAATAAGTATTTTAATAAAAACAGCCGCGTCGTGTTATATTGGTTGCCACAAGGCGCAAAACCTTAACCCCCAACCCCAACGAACCTACTCACAAATTTTACAACAATGACTAAACATATATTTCCCATCGCGGTTATCGCGTTTTTGACGCTAATGGCCGCTTGCACACCCAAAACTGGCGAAAAAACAAAAGCCACTACCCCATCGGGTATCGCTCCCAAAATCACTATCCCCACCGGAGATGTACGCAAAAACGCACCAAAGCCCGGCGACGCACCAGTTATCCAAATTGGTAAAGCAGAGACTTTTGTACTCGACAATGGACTTAAGGTAATCCTTGTTGAAAACCACAAACTCCCACAGGTTTCTTTCCGCATTTTTGTGGATTACCAACCCGTGCTACAACGGGATGCTGCTGGTTATACGAGTATATTAGGCGATATGCTCACCAAAGGTACTGCTACACGTACCAAAACGGCGATGGATGAAGAAGTGGACTTTATCGGTGCCAACCTCACCGCCAATGCTAATGGTGTAAATGGGGCTTGCTTAAGTAAACATACCGAAAAAATACTCGACCTGATGAGCGATGTATTGCTCAATTCCACTTTCCCACAGGAGGAATTTGATAAGGTAAAAAAACGGATAGAAAGTAGTTTGGCTTCCCAAAAAACAGATGCAAACGCTATCGCAAATAACGTAGGAGCACGGTTGAGATTTGGCAAACTCCATCCATACGGAGAATTTACGACGGATGAAACCTTGAAAAACATCAAATTAGAACAGGTAAAAAATCACTATGCCACCTATTTCAAGCCCAATATTTCCTATTTGGTCATCACTGGCGATATTACCAAGGCCAAGGCAGAGCAATACGCGAAAAAATATTTCGGTAAATGGCAAAAAGGCGATGTTCCCAAAAGTCTTTATACCGTTCCCAATGCACCAGATAGTGCAGTGGTTGACTTTGTTAACAAACCCGGCGCAGTACAATCCGTTATCAATATCACTTACCCCGTAGAACTTATGCCCGGTACGAATGAGGCCATTTACGGACGCGTAATGAACACCATACTGGGCGGATATTTCAACAGCCGCGTAAATGCTAACCTACGCGAGAAACATGGTTGGACTTATGGTGCGCGTACCAGCTTACGTGCCGACGAAATTATTGGTTCTTTTACCGCCAATGCCAGTGTACGAAATGCAGTAACGGATAGTTCTGTGATCGAATTTTTAAAAGAACTCGAACTATTGAGCACTAAAAAAGTGCCTACCGCCGAACTTTCAGTCGTAAAAAATGTGCTTACAGGTCAGTTTTCGCGCAGTTTGGAGGAACCCGGTACCATTGCCGAATTCGCGCTTACTTCTGCACGTTTTAATTTGCCAGCAGATTACTACCAGACTTATTTGACCAAGTTAAATGCCACGACGCCAGAGCAAATACTGCAAACGGCACAAAAATTTATCAAACCGAAACGCGCCCATATCCTAGTAGTAGGTAATAAAGATGACGTGGCCGACCGTTTAAAACAGTTCTCGGCAGGCAACAAAATCAATTATTATGGCACTGATGGCGAGCCTATTCGCCCGATTAATACCAAATTACCTCCGGGAATGGATGGTAAAAAAGTAATAACAGATTACTTAAATGCCATTGGTGGCATCGATAAAATCGAGGCATTGAAAGAAGTGCAATCCACAGTAGGTATGCAATCAAGAGGTATGAATATTACCGTCACGCAAAGCCAAAAAGAAGGCAATAAACTGGCGATGGAGATGCAAATGTCGGGGCAAAGTATGGGCAAAACGTTACTCAACGGCGAAAAAGCAATACAAATCGGCCAAGGCGGCGCAAAACGCGAAATTACTGGCATTGAACTAGACGACCTCAAGGAGCAGTCGCTTCCATGCAAAGAACTCGCCTATTTGAATGGCAAATACCTACTTGACCTAAAGGGCATTGAAGAAATAAACGGTAAAAACGCCTACGTCGTAGAAGTAACGCACCCTAACGGTTCAAAAAAGACGGAATTTTACGAAGTCACCACAAGTCTCAAGTTACGTGAAATAAGCAAAGCAAAAGGTGCTGATGGCGGCCAAACCACCGTCACGAATGATTTTGAAGATTACAAACCAGTCGCAGGTATTAAATTTCCGCATGCGACCACTACAACCGGTATTTTCCCAACACCGATGAAAGCAAAGGTGACAGAGATAAAGGTGAATGCAGGTATAGCGGATAGTGCTTTTGAGATAAAATAACTTGTTATAAAAGCGAATCGTGGGTTGGATCAAAACACTGGTTATCAGGGTGTTACGTTTACAAAAACCTTAAAGGTTTCGTAAACGTTCCCGGTAAGTATTTGAATATCAACTAATTAAAAATCCCAACCCATGATTCGCATTATAAGTAATTGCAACTATAAAGCCGCTTTTTTGCCCAAAATGATGATAATTGATACCTTTTTGTGATTTCGACCTCGGAGAGGTCAAACATTTGTAGAAATCGCAGTATAAGTGCCCCAAAACGACCTCGGAGAGGTCGAACATGTGTTTAAATTGTGGACGAAAATGGCAAGAATGTTTGACCTCTCTGTGATCGTAATATATTGTTAACCAATTTTTTATACAAATATTTGATCTCTCCGAGGTCACCTTTGCAAACGGCAGAATAGTTACAAGTAATTAATAAAACCAAAAACCTTAACGGGACTTTAATTTACATTAAAACAAAATAACACTTTCCTATATCTACATTTGCCTATTCATTTAAACAATGTATAATACAATGATAAATTTCAACAATTTTCAATCAAAACAAAAGTATTTCGCAGCATTTTCGTTTGCTTTTTTCCTCTTTTTAGGCTCTAAAACTACTGCTATTGCACAAGTTAAACAAGACTCCATGATGACTATTAGCGTATTTATTAAGCAATCAATTTATAAGGAGTACAACAGGATGATTATAACTAAAGCCGATGAAACACAAGAGGTTTTGCCATTGAAAAAGCTGCGCGCATGGACATTAGAGGATAATACCGCGCAAATCGACTTACTTATAGCCCAAAAAATCAATGAATACTTGCGTATGGGATGGCACCTATTTAGTGAAAATAATGAAGTGGATAAATCAGAAACAGGTTGGGCTATATTTTATCGTTATATACTGATAAAATAATCCAGCCTATTTAAAAACAGGGATTCTCTTATTTCTTACTCGCCTCGTACAAAAAGTCTTTTTCCTCTTGTGTCAATTGGTCAAAACCTTTTTGTTTAATTTTATCGAGGATCAGGTCGAGTTGTTCTTGGTGCGAAACATCACTGCTGGAATTTCCTTTGGTATTGGTATTCGTGCGCGGTGGTGTTTGTTGGCGCACTGCTGCATCCCTGCGTTTGTGCGTAACGCGCATTTGTGGCCGATAATTGCCTCTAATGCGCTGCCAAATATTATCGAAAAAACTACTTATGTACGATAAAAAATTATTCACAGGTTCAGACCAATCTTTACGGTCGCGCAAGGCATACACAAACAAAACACCAAAGATAAAGCCGCCAATATGCGCAGCATGCCCTCCAGAGTTGCTCATGCCCGATACGCCTACCAAATCGAGCAGCACCATAATGAGTACGATATACTTCAATTTTACCTCTCCCAAAAACATCAATGCGATGCGATATTCAGGGTTGAGTATCAAGGCAGTAGCCCCAAAAGCCATTACCGCAGCAGAAGCACCCAAGGCATGTGAACCAATGTACGCAGGCATTAAATTGGCCGAAAGAAAATACATCACTCCTCCAGAAAGCCCACCGAGTAAATAAATAGGCAAAACCCTGCGATCTCCAATTAAATCGCCCACAATTGTCCCAAAAATGGACAACCAAATCATATTACCCAAAAGATGCCAAAAGCCCTCGTGCAAAAACATACTGGTAATTGGCGTCCAAATATGCCAAAGTAGTTCGCGCCAGTCGGAAGGCATCGCTAAATAGTTGAGGATACGCCAAAACAATTCACCACCAACATCCCTACCTGCGGTGGCAATATTGCAACCCAAGTGGAGGACTTGCACCAGCACAAAAATAAGAATATTGACGAGTATAAGTTTGCGCACCATATTGCCCATTTTAAACCCATACTCTAAATCTTTCCAAATTGAACTAAATAATGACATCTATATATTGAGATAAGAAGTGAAAGTATAAACTACCACCCTCTTTTAAATTTTCCTTGATTATGCCACAAAAGTACGATAATCAAACCAGTAATTGCCCCTCCAAGGTGCGCAAAATGCGCAACACCAGTAGAAGTGCGTTTTATGCCATAAACAAATTCCATGATAAAAAGGAATCCTACCAAGTATTTGGCTTTGATCTCGAAAGGTATAAACAATAAATTCATGGGCATGTTCGCGTACAAGTACCCAAAGGCAATCATTACCCCAAATATGGCACCCGAAGCCCCCAACATTGGAGTATTAGAATCCTGTGGATTGAAGCCCATTTCTGCCATTTCCCACCATTGGACACCCATAAAAAGCAAATAAGCACCAATACCGCAACTTAAATAGTAAAATAAAAAACGTTTTTCTCCCCATAATGCTTCCACCCTTGGCCCAAAAATAAAAAGCGATAACATATTGAACAGCAAATGTTTGAAATCGCTGTGCATAAACATATAGGTAGCAATTTGATACGGCTGAAAATGGTGTGAGCCAGGCATAAATGCCGCTAATGAAAGCCGACCTAAATAAGAAAATCCGGCATCCATGGGGTCATAAGACCGAATCGCCTCATCCAAAACGGCATAAGACCCAAAAAACATCAGCACATTAATGATCATTAAATGCTTGACGACACCCGTTATTGGGGGAAAACTAGAGTTTATCATAGATTAACTAAAACGCTTCAATAATTCATCCAGTTCAATCGTAATAAAGCAGTTTCGACCAAATGGACTTTTGTATGGAATAGAGCATGCAAATAACTGATCAACAAGATCTTGCATCTCTGTAATGGTTAGGCTTTGGCCACGACGAATAGCGGCATTGCGCGCCATAGAACGGGCAATATTTTCAGAAATCCCTAAACTTAGGGTCATATTATTGCGGTATTGATCGAGCATTTTTTCTACCAGAGCCACCTCATCTGTACCAGCAGGTAATTCCGCCGGATGCCCATGAATGACAAAGGTATTGCCCCCAAACTCAGCAATATCAAAACCGAGTCGGTTTATTTCTGGAAGAATATCTCGGAGTAATACCGCATCGGCTGGAGCCACGTCCATGGTTCGCGGGAATAATGCCGCCTGAGTCGAAATGGCCTGATGGTTCAACGCCTCCATATATCGCTCATACAGTACCCTTTCGCTGGCAGTTTGTTGGTCTATCAACAAAAAACCAGACTTAATTTGACTTACAATATATTGATTATGAATCTGATAGGGCTCTTTCTTGGCTTTTGTAAAACTGCCCTTTTCATCATCAATGGCCATAATGTCCATCTCGCCCTCTTTAGGGCCTGTTCCTCCTCGCTGCACATTACTCACCACTTCTTCGTTGCCAGAGCCAGCAGAAAATCCCGACATCCACTGTTCTATATTAACGACCACTGTACCATCATCGGGACTGGTATCTTGTTCTTCTTTCTTACTTTGGTCAAGCCCTTCGTATAGTCGCTGCCAATTGCGCAAATTACTATCATGGCGTGTATCATCCGGTCGGTTTTGCCTAGAACTACTTTGTCCACCACCTTCACCAGACGCTTTAGAAGTATATTCAGAAATAGTACCCGAATCTGAAGAAGGCGAATAGGATGTATTATTCAAGCGTTGGTTAATAAAGCCCGAATCTTGCTCAAAATCGAGGGTTGGTGTTACACTATTAGACCCCAAGGCGTGCTTTACGCTTACTTTAAGCACATTGTAGGTTAGTTTTTCATCATCAAATTTAATTTCTTGCTTAGTAGGGTGGATATTAATGTCCAAATGCGACGGATCAAGATCAAGAAAAATGACATATAGCGGATAAAAGCCTTCTGGTATTAAATCCTCATACGCACCCACCACTGCATGATGTAAATAAGCACTTTTGATAAAACGGTTATTCACAAAAAAATACTGTTCTCCGCGTGTTTTTTTAGAATAATCGGGTTTGCCAACAAAACCCTTAATCCGCAGCATTTCCGTTTCTTCTTCCACTGGAACCAGTTTTTTATTGATTACTTCACCGAGTACTTTTACGACCCTTTGTCTCAAATTACCTGCTGGCAAATGAAATATTTCTTGGTCGTTGTGATGAAGGCTAAAAAACACATCCGAGTTAGCGAGTGCAACCCTTTGAAACTCATCCATGATGTGCCGCATCTCGATTACATCACTTTTTAGGAAATTGCGGCGTGCAGGTACGTTAAAAAACAGGTTTTTGACGGAGACGGAGGTACCAACAGGTGTTTGGCAAGGCTCTTGAGCAGTTACACGGGAATTTTGGATCAGGATCTGAGTACCTAATTCATCAATAGCGCGCCGGGTACGCAATTCCACTTGCGCAACGGCACCAATAGAAGCCATAGCCTCGCCACGGAAACCCATAGTTCGTATCGCGAATAGATCCTGTGAAGTACGGATTTTGGAAGTGGCATGGCGTTCGAAACACATCCTAGCATCTGTTTCGGACATACCGCAGCCATTATCGATGACCTGAATCAAAGTTTTGCCCGCCTCACGAACAATTAAACGTATTTGAGTAGCGCCAGCATCCACGGCATTTTCCAATAATTCCTTCACTACAGATGCTGGTCGTTGTACGACTTCACCCGCAGCAATCTGGTTCGCTACGTTTTCTGGTAAGAGTTGAATTACGTCTGCCATAAGTTTTGAAAAAAAAGCGCACAAAGATACCGATAAAAAATCAGCAGAATGCCATTTTGTAAATATTCCCGTCTTACTTTTGCGGCGAAATTTAAATTACGATCATTATAAGATATGGATAATATTCAAAATACTCGAGGAAAAGGCTACTGTATGCTCTATCTATTGATGTTTTTCTTCTTTTTCACCAGTTTGGTGTTGATGCTTTGTAGCCGCGGCGCGTTGCTCGAATTCCCGAAATAAAGTAACTTTTGTTTTTTGGGGTTACTAATCTGGTCTTTAGAACAGGTAAAATCTTCATGCTCTTAAGTTTGTTTAACTTAGGATCATGGAGGTTGTGTACCACATTAAAATAAAAAATTAATATTTCAGGACGATACCGCCTGTAAAACGAAAGACGCGACTGACATTTCGTCCGTTCAGTATTTTTGCCCCACTCAGAAAGACCCCGCGTTTTCCGCCTTCAGAATAGTAAATAGTACCGCCCACTTGGGTGTAGCTCACGCCGTATGCCTGCGGGAGATCAAGCACACCTAGTGCAAAATCGGTTCCCTTACTTTTATTTGTGTACTGGTATTCTACCCAACCGTCGAGGTAATAGTGCTTGGCGGGCATACCTGCTTTGAACAAAAAAGTAGCATATCCCGGTGGGTCGGCAGGTAAATACCCTGGTCGTGTGCTTTGTACACGCTCCAAATCGGCGGCTTTATACTGATCTAGTCGCCAATTATAGCCCCCTGTCAAATTTACAAATGGCCCCCAAGGAGTGTCCCACTGTGCGATGAATCGAGCAGGAACGGCCACCGCTCGCTGCCCCAATGCTCCTGTTGCAGTAGGCTCGTAGTTGGAAAGCGGGAAACTAGCCCCCATACCTGCGATGATACCTAAATGCCCTTTTTCACCTGTTTTAGCGTACAATATCCTGTATTTTGCATAAAGGCCACCATCCTGCAATCCATTTTGGGTAGATGTAAAGATGTATGGGACGGTCGCGACCAAATCAAAACGATCGGTTACACCATATTCCGCGAAAATACTGAGTAAATAGCCTCTATATGGCTCATTATACAATGTACCCTGCGCTCCTTCGAAGTCTTTGGCATCCATGTATGAAAATGAAGTAGCAATATCCAGTTTGCCTTTGCCTTTAAGGTAGCCATCCAGTGGGCCTTGCGCAGAAAGGGTATCAAACGCGCAGAAAAATGTAAAAAGCAATAATAATTTCATGTTTTATATCTACCAATAGACATTATATAGAATTAGGGTCCAAGTACTTAATGTCTAATAATCTGCACAAAGAACGAACCTTCCAAAGCATTAAGATGTAACCAAAGGAACATTCCGCTATTTTCGTACAAAATACTTCAATTTTAAATAACCAACCCCCTATTTCATTATTTTCAATAAAAAATGAAAATAAATCAATTTCCATAAAATATCTTTAAAACCTACTGCGTTATCCTTTAAAATCACCCACTATTCTAACTCCTTATGCAACACAAAGACATACTTCAAAAAGTAACTTGGAAAGACCTTTGCCACTTATCCACTTGGGAAATGCTCGTAGAAAACAATATCAGTGTGCCTTGGTTTTGTGCCTCTATATTTTGTGCATACTACGGCTACTATTTATTGGCTTTACCTTTTTCCGCATTTTTCTTTCTCACAGGGCTAAGGCAAGTACACAATGGATTCCATAATTGCCTTGGCACAAACAAATTCCTTACTTGGTTTGCGCTATTTAGCAACAGTATTTTGATGATGGTATCCATACATGCTGTAAAATTCAACCATTTACGCCACCATAAATACTGCCTTCAAGAGGAAGACTACGAAGGAAAATCTGCAAAAATGTCTTGGTATGGTGCTATTTTGTATGGGCCTATACATTTTTTCCTGATCCATAAAGTCACGTTAGAAATGGGTAGCAAACGATATGTTCAAAACGTATTGGCAGAATTATTTTCCATAGCGGTATTTGCAGGCATCGTCTTTTATTTTCAAATCCATTATTTGATTTACCACATTATAATTATGATAATTGGTGAGTTTTTAATGGCATTTTTTGCTGTTTGGACAGTCCACCATGATACCCATGACCAGCCTAATTTTGCCCGTACACAACGCAGTAGCTGGAAAAACAAACTTTCTTACAGTATGTTTTTCCATTTGGAACACCATCTATTTCCAGCAGTACCCACCATCAAATTACCGGAATTAGCTCGGCGCATAGACGAAACACTACCAGAACTGGAAAAAAAATACACCATTTTTGATTAAGAATTTGTGCAATTTTAAGGCAAAACAAAGCAATGGGTAATGCAGGCAAAATATAATTTGTCTGCATTACCCATCTCTAAAGACTTAAAATATAATCTCGTATTGCACCGATCCTGTGAGTCCTGTATATAAAACCGCTTTACCATCTTTGCGAAGTACCGTAGCCGTTAGCTCTTTTGGGATACGGATAAAATAACTAAAATCATTGATTGCATAAAGCCCTTTTTCCACTTCTTCGATCTTGTCGGCAAAAGCCAAGCGGCAAAACAATGCCTCTTTAGGACTTCCTTCGCTCATTTCCAAAGTACGTGTGAGGTATTTTCCATCGGTAATACGCAAGCGATCTTTAATGGTAGCCCCCATTAAGGTATAGCGAAAATCAGGTTGGTTACCTTCTTCCAAATCATAACCAAGGGTTCTAAATCCAGTATTTGTCCCCATTATTGAACTCGTGTCCATCATTTGAGCCATAGTCACCAAAGTTGCTTTATCACCCAATGCTACCACCATACCACGCGCTTGGGAAGAGCCATCACCGCGACTGTCCCACATAGGAGCTACATTTAAAAATAGTCCCTTCCACACTTGAGCCACTGCACCATTGTCCAGATCATAGGTGTAATGGATACGGTCGGGATGACCAACATTGACGGGATGTACCATTCGTTTTTTGAAATTACCATCTTCGTAATAGTCCACAAATGACCTAAATACGGTACTTTCTTTGGCATCTAAATAAATAGGATCGGGTGGAGTGAGTGCCAAAGTAGAACTGAATGTTTGGTAATCGCAACTACTTCCATCTGCGCTTTTTAGCGACAGGCGAAGCATTGGAGGCATCCAATCATCCATTTTGAAATAGATCAACTCTACTGGAATATTACCCGCTGGCAAATCAATCGTGGCAGTACGCTCAATAGTAGAATATGCCCATTTTTGGGGCATAATAGGCACTCCATTCACCCTAAGGATGGAATTACCGCCTGCTTGCAAGGTAAATTCGTGTTTACCGGGCTTTATCACTTCGAGATTGAAATTGCTTTTTAGCACAAAATTATTCTCTCTTTTTGTCAATTCCCAAGAGAGTGCGCTGGCTGTTCCTTTCAAATCCACCGGTTTGCCCTCAAATTCATCTGCATTTCGGTAAGCACCATAGATGACTTCATAACTCATCGGTCCGGCTTTTACTGGGGTAGATCCTAAAGGATTAACGAGTATATTACGAAAAGCAACTTCGCCATGATCGCCTTGTATCATAAAGGGCCCAGTGGATGCTTCTTTTTCGGATATTGGGCCTCCTGTAGGGCCAGTGAGCTCCACATTTTCTTGGACAGTAACACCATTTAAGCGCACCTTGAGCATTTTGGCGTTGGCTATTTTTTTGCCAGCAGCATCAAAACGAGGCGCACAGAATGCTATTTCCATCGTTTGCCATAGCCCCGGTGCGAGGCACGCATTTTGGATCGGAGCGTGTCCTTCGAACAATTCTTCCTTTGGTTCAAAGCGCCGACGTGCAAAAATGCCACCGCAATCATTAAATGCGGGGTCTTTCCTGCCCCAACTATCCAATAACTGTACTTCATAACGCCCTTGCAGATAAAAACCAGAATTGGAATATTTAGACATCATAAAGTCGAAAGATACTTCTACATCGCCGTACTCGGAGACAGATACTAGGTTGGAGCGGCTTTTCGTATCTGGTAAATTGGCCAAGACTCCTGTGCCTTTGCCAATTTTCATTACGTGCTCTTTAACCAAATCGGAGGTAACGCTACCTACAATTTGCCAGTTTTTAGCATTGGAGGGTTGCCAAAAAGACATGTCCTGCAATGGTACGGATATTTGTGCGTGTAGCGTAGCCACTAATACACAAAGTGCTATAACGCAACTGAAACGAAAAGAATTAAAATACTTGATCATGTGCTTGGAAAAACTTTGACCGCAAATGTCAACATAACGACTTAATTAATGGTAGTTATTCTTTTATTTTTTATGACTATTTTTTGTGGCTAATTTTTGTGACTATCATTTTATTGACTTGATTTTTTTGAGCACACCAATAATTGAGAAAAAAGGGGCCAACCTCATTAGGCTAGCCCCCTTTTGTGACACACTCTGCTTACGGTTGTAGGATTGATCTTTCTTAACTAATAGTCCTTCTTCATTATTTTTTCCCTTTTGGATGTTGTGCGGTTTATACCGTAACGTCTCGAGCACGAAACGTTACCCGAATACCACGTCTCTGATTTGAAACGTCCTCCGAACGCCGCGTAGAGACGTTGCGGTGCAACGGCTCTACGCGGCGGCAACAAACAAATTCATTTGTCCATTGTGCGCAATGGCATCCAAAATACGGGCATATTTTAATTTGACCTTGCTCGTGGTACGTAATGCAATGAGCTTGGCCAATTCTAATGTAATGTAATAGTCCTCCATCGGTTCTCCCGGACGAGGGCGACGGGCGTAATCGCGTAATACTTGTGGCTTGCGGATACCGCCGTCCGAAAACTCGTATAAATCCCGTAACCATCGCCGAACATTGGTTCTATACTGCCCATTGGGGAGTTTAAGGGCATGGTGGAGATTAGTGGCAGATACCACTTTCGTACCTTTTTTGCTTTCTAATACTTCGAGTTCCATACTTTTTTTGCTGCTGCTCCTAAGTTGTTACACTTCGGGAGTTAAATAATTTATTGTTTATGCTCGTCTTAGGATTTACTAAATTAATAGTGTACATCATAAGACAGTGCAAATATAACACAATTTGTAGTTAACAAACAAATAATTTAACACTTATTTTTAATAAAAATTTTTGTTTTAAAAACAACAATTGATTATCAATACTTTATAACAAAAAAATAATTTTAAAAAAAACAAAAAACTGAACGACCTTTGCCTTCTCTACATATTTAAAACCACTACACAACAATGTTAAAGTTATTTCCAGTGCTATCTTTTCTTCTACTTGCAATAGCATGTGGGCAAAGAGAACAGCAACCATCCACCAATTCAACCACCAACCATTTCAACATGCAACCATCTGTATTCAATGCTGCCGACGCAACGGCACCACACCCCGAAAAAAAGCCTAAAGAACTCACCGCTCCTTCCGGCGATAAGCGCATTGACGAGTATTATTGGCTGAATGAGCGCAAAAATCCAGCGGTAACAGCGTATCTGAACGCTGAAAATGAATATGCCGAAAAGGTAATGGCGCCCGTAAAAGATTTAAAAGAGCAATTATTTGAAGAAATGAAAGCGCGGGTAAAACAAGATGACAATTCTGTTCCCTATTTCGATAATGGCTACTGGTACTTTGTCCGCTTTGAAACAGGTAAGGAATACCCTATTATCTGCCGCAAAAAAGACAATTTGGATGCGCCCGAGGAAATTATGCTCAATGTGAACACCTTGGCCGAAGGCAAACCTTATTGTAGCGTAACGGGTACCAACGTAAGCCCTGATAACCGCTATTTGGTCTATGCTGCCGATTATACTGGTCGCAACCTATATAAATCACGTATTAAAGACCTACAAACGGGTAAACTACTCGACGATGAATGGGATTCCGCTTTTGGATCATCGGTTTGGTCTAAAGATAGTAAATATGTTTTTTACGATACAAAAGACGAAGAAACACTGCGTACGGATAAAGTATGGAGACACGAGGTGGGCAGCAAAAAAGACGTTTTGATCCACGAAGAAAAAGACGAAACGGCTTATGCTTCCATTTATGGCTCTAAAGATGGCGAATATGCGTTTATTGGCCACGGCTATACACAAAATATAGAAACGCATTACCTCCAATTGGACCAGCCACTTGCTGATTTTAAAGTAATTGCGCCCCGCGAAAAAGAATTTTATTACGATGTGGAGCACCATAATGGCCAATTTGTGATTCGAACCAACAAAGAAGGACGTAATTTTTCCATTATGACTACGCCTGCAACGCAACCTAGTAAAGAAAACTGGAAACCACTTATTGCACACGATGCAAATGTATTGATCGACGGCGTTGATGTTTTTCGCGATTTTATGGCGATTAATGAACGCAGCGGCGGTTTGCAAAAAATTCGAGTCTATAATTGGGCAGATGGTAGCATGCACTATGTTGATTTTGGTGAACCAACTTATACCGCCAGCACTACTTCATTAGCCGATTTTAATTCTAAAGTATTGCGGTATAATTTTAGTTCGCTCAAAACACCTAATTCGGTTTTTGACTACGAAGTAGCAACCAAAACAAAAACCTTGAAAAAAATGGAACCCGTATTGGGTGGCTACGATCCGAACAACTTTACGACCGAATTTGTGTGGGCTACTGCCCGCGATGGTATAAAAGTGCCAGTTTCCTTGGTGTATAAAAAAGGACTGGTGAAAGACGGATCTGCGCCTTGTTTCCAAATCAGCTATGGTTCTTATGGTATTTCTTATGATCCCGGCTTTAATAAAAACAATATCAGTTTGATGGAGCGCGGCTTTGTTTGTGCCATTGCGCACATACGCGGGGGTATGGAAATGGGCTTTGAATGGTACGAAAATGGTAAAATGATGAAAAAAATAAACACTTTTACCGATTTTATCGACTGTTCTGAAATGTTAATCAAAGAAAAATACACTTCAGCAGATCGATTATTTGCACAAGGAGGTTCGGCAGGTGGCCTTTTGATGGGTGCTGTGGCTAATATGCGCCCCGACTTATACAAGGGCATGATCGCATCTGTTCCATTTGTAGATGTACTCACCACCATGAGTGATGCTTCTATTCCGCTTACAACCGGCGAATATACGGAGTGGGGCAATCCTGCCATTAAGGAGCAATATGATTATATGAAACTGTACTCGCCATACGACAATGTAAAAAAACAAGCGTATCCTAATATGCTGGTCAAAACATCATTTGCCGATTCTCAAGTACAGTATTTTGAGCCAGCAAAATGGGTTGCGCGCCTGCGCGACAACAAAACGGACAATAATCTTTTGCTTTTTGTGACTAATATGAGCGGTTCTCACGGTGGCGCATCTGGTCGTTTTGAGCGCCTTAAAGAACGCGCACAGGAATATGCCTGGATGCTTGGATTATTGGGACAAAAGGGTTTACAACAGTAGCCCCTACCCTCTTACCGCTTCGATGCAACATCTGTTAGTAATGACAATTGGGTGTTTGCATCGAAGTGGTTTTTATTGTAAATTTTATTGAATTATGTGAATAAGAGGCTACATTAAATCAATGATTTTCAGATAGTTATATAGTTGGCGCAATTTGGAGTCAAATGTCGCCAGTTTAGCAATGAACCAACCACGTAGTGGTTAAACTTGAATAGCCCTGAATGAAATTCGGGGTTCCTTATTTCATTTTAATAAACCGCTCTTCAATATATTTCCAACTCAAGCGGGCTAATAAATACGAGATAAATATACACACAAAGACATAAATAATCTGTACCAACCAAACGGGCAAACCTGTAGCCATTAGTGGTCTGCGCAAATACCACTCAAAAATCATTCGAAACATTTGGTGAAAGACATACATGCCGTAACTAAAGGTGCCAATATGTATAAGTATCGGTGTTTCGCACAAGCGTCGAATACTACTACTTGGGCTCATCGCCAAATATAGCATCCCCATGAATAATAAAGCCGCTGCCTCGCCACGCCAATGGGTATTACCTGCTACCAATAAATATAAAACTAAAATACCACACCCAAAGGTAAGATCGGCAACAATTTGCTTCTGCAATGGCCGATAATTAATCCAACCCAAGTTGACTAAAATAGCCATCAAACTGCCGCCTGCCAAGCCATCCATGTGACAATACGGCAATACGTATGATGCAATACTCCATTCTTGACCAAAAGCAATATCGGTCTCTACGCGTATATAATAACCAATAAATAATAAAAACACACAAACCACCGCCAATATTCTTTTGGGGATAAATAACACCACCAAAGGCCAAATCAGATAGAATTGCTCTTCTACCGCTAAAGACCATAAATGCGATAAACCTACCCAATTGGTCTGCCAAAGCCAGTCGTTTTTTAATGCTAATGCCACATTGGGGATAAAAGCCAAAAACCAACCTAACCCATCGTAACCTGTGTATAACCGAAATGGCTCGCGATCAATAAAAACAATGGCGATAAACGATAGTATTATGGCAAAATAATACAATGGCAAAATACGCAATACGCGCCGACGGTAAAAATCACTAAAATAGTTACTGTTCCCTTTTTTGTGCAATAATATGCCCGTAATCAAAAAGCCTGAAAGGACAAAAAACAAATCAACGCCCAGCCATCCTCCATGTGCTAATGCCCACCACCATTGCTCGTGATAGACATCGTAGAACATAAAATGGCCAACCAAAACAGTGAGGGTTGCTATACCACGAACGCCATCAAGGGCTGGAATCCGGAAACTATTTTGTTGATTATTGGACATTATTCTGTTTAAAATTGTGTTGTTGTACCCACGTACACGTAGGTGCGGGGCTGCTCGGGCCGCACACGTAGGGCAGCACGCGTAGGTGCGGGGCTACTCTGCCAATTCCATTTCAATCTGACGGCGTTGCATATCCGCCGCAAGAATACGTATTTTTACCCGATCGCCCATTTTAAATACATGTCCATGGTGTCTGCCATGTGCACGCATTTTACTCCCATCAATGATATAAGTATCCATCAAATACCGAAACTCCACAAGACCTTCTGCCTGAGAACCATCAACTTGCACAAAAAAGCCCTTTTCGATCATGCCCGAAATACGGCCTTCAAATACCTCTCCGATATGCTTACTCATCAGTTCGGTTTGTTTGAATTTAATACTCTCGCGCTCCGCCTCGGCTGCTTTGCGCTCTTGGTTACTGATGTGTTTGCATTTTTCCTCCAATTTCGACTTGTCCATGCGCTCATTGCGTCCGTTTAGGTTAGATTCGAGTATTCGGTGCGACAAGACATCTGAATAGCGGCGAATAGGCGAAGTAAAGTGGGTGTAATGCGAAAATCCCAAACCATAGTGACCAATATTTTCGGTGGTATAAATGGCTTTTGCCATCGTTCTAATGGCCATAGGTTCTAGCAATTTCAAGGTTTCGTTGGTACGAGCAGCCTTGGAAAGCGCATTGAACGACTGCGCAATATGACGAGGTGTATCCACTTTCATAGGACTACCCAACTCGGCAGCAAACCTTGCAAATTCTTGTATCCGCTCCATATCGGGCAAATCATGTACGCGATATACAAACGGTACAGCCTTCTTTTCACGGCCCAAACCATCAATATAAAGTGCTACTTCTTTATTCGCCAAAAGCATAAAATCTTCTATGAGCATGTGTGCTTCCTTGCGTTCTTTCACGTAGGCTTCGAGCGGCACACCATTATCATCCAGTCGGAAACGCACTTCTTCTGTCTCAAAACTCAATGCACCATCGTTTTCGCGTTCTTTACGCATTTTGCGCGATAAACGGAGCATTACACCAATAGCTGTTTCCAGTGCTGGAAATAATTCCGAATTTCTAAGTTCGTCAGCAGGTTTCTTTTCAATAATAGTTTGCGCCTCCTCGTAAGAAAAACGTTTAGCGGAATGAATCACTGTTTTACCAAACCAACGCTTTACAATTTTATCTTTCGCATCAAATTCAAAAACCGCCGAAAAGGTCAATCGGTCTTGCATGGGCACCAACGAACAAAGGTTATTTGAAAGTTTTTCGGGCAACATAGGCAAGCATCGATCCACCAAATACACCGATGTACTGCGTTTATACGCCTCGCGGTCGAGTGAAGAGTCGGGTTTGAGGTAATGCGTAACATCGGCGATATGTACACCTATTTCAACATTGCCACCCTCTAAAACGCGATAACTCAAGGCATCGTCGAAGTCTTTTGCATCTTCCGGATCAATGGTAAACGTAAGTACATCTCTAAAATCGCGGCGACGCTCAATTTCTTGCGGAGAGATATTATCGGGAATACCAGCAGCCTCTTCCATGGCTTCATCGGAGTGGGAGAGTTCAAAACCTGCATTAATCAGGATTTTTTTCATTTCGAACTCATGTCCTCCTGCTGCGCCCAATACTTGGGTTACTTTCCCAACTGGTACATTGCGGCGGCCTTCCTGCCAATCGGTGATACGCACCACTACTTTGTCGCCATCACGTGCTTCCCCTGCTTGGTCGAGCGGAACCAGCACATCCACTGGCATATTAGGGTTATCGGGTATCAGAATACAGTACTTATGGCTTTTACGTAAGGTTCCGATAAAAAATTCATTGGCTCGTTTGAGGATTTTGACGACCTCGCCTTCCGGTTTTCGGGGTTCATCGCTACGGCGGCGTTGTGGTCGCGGTGGATAAAGTTCTACCACCACGATATCGCCATGTAGTGCGCCGTGTATATTGCGTTGGGCAACATAAATATCGGATTGGATGGTATCATTTACGATATATCCTGCGCCGGTTTTGGTCATATCCACTCTACCTTCGTATTGCTTGAGACCTGTACTGCGTCGTAATTTGTCCGTGTTTCTTTTTTCTTTTTCTGGTTTATTGTTCAAAGTTTCGGTGATTGTTTGTGTTGTCATTGGTTGGCCTTCGCCGCTTTTTCGCAAGGCATTACGCAGGCTTTTATCCGCCTGTCGGTGTGCATATTTGGAAAGCGGTCTTTCTGGTGCTTCGGTTGTAATACGATCGCCTTCGTCGTCGTCGTCGGAGGCATCGTCGGTGCTTTCAAAATTATATTTTTTTGGATCGGCGTAACTGGCACCGAATTTTCCACCGTCTTTAGACTCGGCTACTGCGTCTATTTGCTCCAATTGGCGCAATGCATGTTCCACAGAGTCCTTATTATTGTCAATTTTAAGTAGTCCTGCGAGTTGTCTGGCAGAGAATTGTTTTTTAGGATGGGCAAGTAAATATTTAAGTACCGCGGATTTGAGTTCCGAAGCGGAGAGTTTTCTACTGTTTTTTTTAGTTTTGGGCATAAATTTGGATTAATAAATGAATCATAAATGTTTTAATGAATGGATAACAGAGGTATCCTTTATAGCAAAGTACAAACCCGGTTGGAGATCGGATTCAAAAAGGTACTGCGGTTTGAAGTTGCGAAAATAGCGTCTTTTTTCGGGATCGTCAGGTAAAACCGGTTGCTGAATGAAAAATAGCCTGTAATTAACGGAGGTATTGGTCGTTTGCTGATACCTAAACCGTATTTCTCCGCAAAAAGTTTCAGGCGCGCTTCTTTTATCAAAATAATCAGCAATTTTGGCTTCATTGGCCATCACTTCCCAACGCATTTTCCAATTTTCTAATTTACGGAGCAATGAAGTATCGCGATTGGTATCGCTGGCATTAGACCAATATTTAAGTTTAGGGTCACAAAACATATTAAACAGGGTATCGGATTGATAAAAAAATGCTAAACCTGCCATATTAGCCGTATCAATTTGCATTGGGAGCGGTGGTGTTAATTGGTCGAAATTTACAAAAAATGCTTTTCTCAAATGCCCTTTTACCAGATAATATTGATCGTGATTGGGGAGTGCCAACCACGTAAAGGGTAGATTATTTTGTACAATTTCCCTACCTAAAAAAAATACTTGATCTTGCCATTGATCGGAACGGCATACAACAGATAATCGTTGTTCGGGCATAAGTCCAAGCGTATCGGGACGCGTTGAGTGCAGCAGTTGTGTGGTTTCAATCTGTTGTATAGCATTCAAAAAACGCCCGATCAAAGAGTCTGGTGCAACCACCGTTTCGTCCCTACGGGTCATTAGCCATATTTCGGCAGCACGGCTTGCAATAAGGGTATCATTGGTGTAGATGTATATTTTGTCCAAGGTTGCTAGTGGCTTTTTGAACAATAAGGCATCCAGTTTTGTGCCGCGTTTGAAATCGCAGTATCGCCCCAAAACACCAAAGAGTAAAATACCCAAAAACAATCCTACCAAATGTTTGTTTTTCATTACCTGCTAAAATTTTGGCGCAAAAATAGTTGATTATTCTACCTTTGCGCTCCATTTTGATAATGAAACACTGCATAACGATATTAGAGCAGTGAAAAGAGGCAGATGGTAAATATTTCATCCATCGTCACGCCAATCGCATCACTTATATTGATCCATGAATAAAATAACACTAACAGGTGACTTGGGAAGCGGCAAAAGTGCGGTTTCTGCGCTGCTTTGCGAAAAAACTGGCTATGCATATATGTCAACGGGTCAAATTCAACGGAAATTGGCTGCCGAAATGGGCATGGATACGCTGGAAATGAACCGCCGCGCTGATACCGATCCTTCTATTGATGAACGGATTGATGGCGTATTTGTTAGCCTGAACCAAGATCCTGATGGATATGTGGTGGATAGCCGCTTGGCATGGTTTTTTATCCCTTCCTCGTTTAAAGTATATTTGAAAGT
>JAAFHO010000712.1 GCA_013297575.1 Chitinophagales bacterium | reverse complement strand
GTCCCAAATGCCCAATCCGTCTCTTTCATTGAGGGCTTGATCGTTGATCGTAACATCGCCTTTTAGTACAAAGGCATACACGCCATTGGTTTTGTTTTTCAAGGTATAATCCAATGAAAAATCCTTGTCCAATTTGCCCATAGAGAACCACGCATCTTGGTGGATCCACACGCCGTCATCATCGGTATTGGGAGAAAGAATTTGTTGTAATTTGTTGTGTCGATCACTGGCATTTAGCGTAATTTGATCGTACCGAGGCGCCACATTTCGTTTGTTAGGAAACAACCAAATCTGTAGGAATTTTACTTTTTGGTCTTTGTTTTTATTGTATTCGCTGTGTGTAATACCCGTGCCTGCACTCATTACCTGAATATCGCCGTTTTTAATCACCGTCACATTGCCCATACTATCCTTATGCTCCAAATCGCCTTCCAACGGGATACTGATGATTTCCATATTATCGTGTGGGTGCGTGCCAAAGCCCATGCCTGCATCCACAATATCGTCGTTCAACACCCGCAATACGCCAAAGTGCATCCTTTCGGGATTGTGATAATTGGCAAAACTAAAGGTGTGGTGCGAGTTGAGCCATCCGTGGTTGGCTACGCCTCTGCTGTCTGCTTTGTGCAAAACTGAATTGGCCATAATTTTTGAGTTTGTGTTTGGAATATGATTAAATCCTAGGATTTCAAGTTCTTTTAGTTCGTCAATGTCATTTTTTGTCAAGTTGGCAATTGCGCCAGTGGTTGCAAACATTGCAGTGCCTAAAAAACCTTTTTTTATAAAATCTTTTCTATCCATGATATTTGTTGTGTGTTGAAAAATTAGCATTTAAACGGTTTCTATCGCTCCAATGTTCATATTTTTCCAAAAAAAAAGCGCACCCTCATGCGGGTACGCCTTTTCAGCTGGTTACAATCCAAACGGGTACTTATCGTAATCAATAGCAGCGGATAACAACTTAGATGCCTTGCGGCGTGTCATCCCCATAACGTAAAGGGAAAAGCAAAGGGAAAGGTACACATGGTTGACTGCCATTTCCCGTTGTGCTGAACGGTAACATTAGAATACTTTGTCTTTCGGTTTAGTCATAAAAAAAGACAAGTGGGATTATCCTTTATAAATATTTTTAAGTTATGTAAATAAAGGGTTAAAAACTCAAGGAGCGCATTAACCCACTATTCGCATAAGTTAAAAAATATATTATGCAGAGCAAGCCTCGCAGGTTGGATCATCCAAACTGCAAATATTGCCCGGAGCAACGGGTTCTGGCACCGACATACTGATCGGTGCGGATACTTCCTGTACTGGAAGTGGCGGTAATGCACTCATTACGGGTGCTTTTGCGCTGATACTCGTCTCTGCCGCCACTGCCAAACTCGCCGAAGCAAATTTGTTCTGGTGCTTTTGGCTGAGCGTAAACTTGATCGGATCTGTTGCCGCCTTAGAACGCAGGTAATACATACCAGTTTTCAAACCTTTTTGCCAAGCGTAGAAGTGCATGGACGATAGTTTGGAGAACGATGGCGCTTCCATAAATAGGTTCAGACTTTGGCTTTGGCAGATAAATGCACCACGGTCGGCAGCCATATCAAGAATGACTTTTTGACTCAATTCGTAAGCGGTTTTATAAATAGCACGTACTTGCTCTGGGATGGCCTCTATGCCTTGCACGGATCCGTTGGCCGCCATAATCATTTCGCGCATATCCTCGTCCCATAGTCCAAGGCGTACCAAATCGCGCATGAGGTGTTTGTTCACCACAATATGCTCGCCAGCAAGGGTGCGGCGGGTGTATAAATTGGAGGTATAAGGCTCAAAACATTCGTTATTACCCAATATTTGGCTCGTGCTGGCCGTTGGCATCGGTGCAACCAAGAGCGAATTACGCACGCCCACTTTCATTACTTTTTCGCGCAGCGCGTTCCAGTCCCAGCGGTCGGATGGTTTTTCGTTCCACATATCAAACTGGAAAATACCTTTGCTCAATGGCGAACCTTGGAAGGTTTCATAAGCACCTAGTTTTTCCGCCAAAACGCAACTTTCCGTCATGGCCGCAAAGTAAATCGTTTCAAAAATATCGCGGTTGAGTTGGCGTGCTTCATCGCTATCAAAAGCCATACCCATCAATATAAATACATCGGCCAAGCCCTGTACACCTAGTCCAATCGGGCGGTGGCGCATATTGGAATTACGCGCTTCCGGGATCGGGTAATAGTTAATATCAATGACTTTGTTCAAGTTGCGTGTAGCTACGCGGGTAATTTCGTAAAGGTGCTGGAAATCATACACGCCATTTTTGACGTATTTGGGTAGTGCCAAAGAAGCCAAATTACATACCGCAACTTCATCTTTTGACGTATATTCAATGATTTCGGTGCAAAGGTTAGAAGAGCGGATCGTACCCAAGTTTTGCTGGTTGCTCTTCTTGTTGGCGTGGTCTTTATAGAGGATATACGGAGTGCCAGTTTCGGTTTGGCTCTCCAATACCGAATTCCAAAGATCGCGTGCTTTTACTGTTTTGCGGGCGCGTCCTTCTTGCTCGTATTGGTGGTAGAGGTCTTCAAATTTGCCGCCATACACATCAAATAGGCCCGGTGCTTCATTCGGATCGAACAAAGACCAATCTTGGTTATCGCGAACGCGCTCCATAAATAGATCTGGAATCCAAAGAGCATAGAACAGATCGCGGGCGCGCATTTCTTCTTTACCGTGGTTTTTCTTCAAATCTAGGAATTCATACACATCAGCGTGCCACGGCTCGATATACACCGCAAAGGCGCCTTTGCGCTTGCCACCGCCTTGGTCCACATAACGCGCCGCATCGTTGAATACGCGCAACATAGGCACAATACCATTAGAAGTACCACCCGTACCTTTGATATAAGAACCCGTAGCACGTACATTATGGATGCTAAGACCAATACCGCCTGCACTTTGTGAAATGAGCGCGCAGCGTTGAAGTGTTTCAAAAATACCAGCAATACTATCCTCTGTGATGCTCAACAAGAAGCAAGAGGACAACTGCGGTTTTGGTGTACCAGCGTTGAATAGGGTAGGGGTGGCGTGTATAAACCAACGCTCGCTCATCAAGTTGTACGTCTCGATCGCCGCATCAATATCTTCTCCATGAATACCTACAGCCACAC
>JAAFHO010000698.1 GCA_013297575.1 Chitinophagales bacterium | reverse complement strand
AATTTCATTCAGGGCTATTCAAGTTCAACCACTCCGTGGTTTTTGAATCGCGAAGATGATGGTATTAGACTCTGACAATAGGCTAATCCTGTTATTGTATCACTTGGATATAGGGTAAAGCGGGTGACCTGTATGAAATCCCTAGGGCTTTCTTATAAAAATTTCAGGTGCAGCGCACCGCAATATTTGTAGCAAAAATCGGCAAAATCAAGGTTGAAGGTGCAGCGCACCGTGACATTAATTTAATATTACGGTGCGCTGCACCTTCAAAACGCGGCAAACACATCATTGCTACAAATATTGCGGTGCGCTGCACCTATTATAAGAAAACCCTGATGAAATCCCCCAAAACCTATTGGTATGAAGTATAATTTCGTACCTTTGCCCGCTTTTTAGCCATAACGATGGAAGAAAAAAATAATAATATAGAAGGAGTTGACCAAGATGCACCAGATCCTACGTTGGAAGACGATGTGAATGGTGGCGGTGATGAGTTTTTTGAAAAACACGATATCATCGTTGATCCAAAACAATCCATGATTCGATTGGATAAGTTTTTGATCGACCGATTGTCGCAAAGGTCGCGTAATCGCTTGCAAAATGCCATCAGAAATGGTGCTGTTTTGGTCGATGAAAAAGAGGTAAAGCCCAATTACAGGATAAAACCCGGTAATAAAATCAGTATTGTATTACCACGATCAACGGAAGAGAACCTGGAGATTTTGGCGCAGGATATTCCGCTCAATATTGTTTTTGAAGACGACGAAATCTTGATTATCAATAAACCGCTCGGGTTGGCTGTGCATCCTGGCGTTGGTATTCCCAATGGTACTTTGGTGAATGCAGTGGCTTATCACCTGCGCGATACCCTCGAACGCTCGCCCGTAGGTACGAATGATTATACCCGCGCAGGCATTGTCCACCGGATTGATAAGGACACTACTGGATTGATGGTCGTCGCCAAAACGGATTTTACGTTGACCAATTTGGCGCGCCAGTTTTTTTACCATACCATTGAACGCCGATATTGGGCCTTGGTGTGGGGCGACCCGGAAGAAGATTCAGGGACGATTGTTTCCAATATTGGCCGAAATCCGCATGATCGACGCTTATTTATGGTGTTCGATGATGGAGAAGATGGCAAACACGCAGTAACCCATTGGCGCGTATTGGAACGTTTTTATTATGTGACTTTGGTGGAATGTCGTTTGGAAACAGGCCGAACGCATCAAATTAGGGTACACATGAAATCCATTGGTCATACGCTTTTTGGCGACCAACGATACGGCGGCAACCAAATATTGAAAGGTACTGTTTATGCTAAGTACCGTCAATTTGTAGAGCGCAATTTGGCTATTTTGCCGCGGCAGGCGCTACATGCCAAAGTATTGGGTTTTACGCATCCACGTACGGGCGAACATGTCCGCTTTGAATCAGAATTGCCCGATGACATGCAAACTGTGATCGATCGTTGGCGAGATTATGTTAACACCAGAAAGTGATGGCTTTCGTACATTATTAATACACATGAGAGACGCACATCCCGTTGAGCGTAATAATCCTTTTATACTGGAAGCAATAAGACCCAAAAAGGTCGTATTTATCGTAAATCCTAATTCGGGTACGCGGATGCAAGCCAAAATCAAGGATAATATTGAGCGTTATTTGAACCACCGTAAATTTGAATACGGTATTTGGTACACCGAACGACCCGGACATGCCACAGAACTGGCGCGCAAAGCAGTGGCCGATGGTTTTGAAATAGTGGTAGCCGTGGGTGGTGATGGTTCAATTAATGAAGTAGCCGCTGGGCTATTAAATACCAATGTCGCCTTGGGTATTGTACCTGCTGGCTCGGGCAATGGGTTGGCCATGCACCTCGGTTATGGCCGAAAAATTGAAGATGCGATCAAAAAACTCAATTCCGCAGAATGTAAACTTATGGATTGCGGCGCGCTCAATGGCCGCCCTTTTGTGAATGTAGCAGGTATCGGATTTGATGGATTAGTGTCCAATTTGATGCAAAATCAAACAAAAAGAGGGTTTATTCCTTATTTTATCCGTTCCATTAAAGCGGGATTGGAATATATCTCCAAGCCTTGTGAATTACTCATCAACGGAGAATCGATCCACGAAAATTGCTTTGTAGTGACGGTGGCCAATGGATCGATGTATGGTTACAATGTGAGTATTGCACCAGATGCACGGATGGATGATGGTCTATTTAGCGTAGTTGTTTTGAAAGAAGCACCGCGTTGGCAGTATTTTATGGCCATGCCTTCTGTGATGACCGGTAAGATATTCAACGAAAATTTTGTACGTCATTACTCCACCAATGAATTGATTATCAAGAGTAAAGGCGATAATTATATTCATTTTGACGGAGAAGGCAGCATGCACAACGGCGATTTGCATTTTACAATGTTGCCCAAAAGTTTAAAGATTTTGGTGCCTCGTGAAGCCATTTACTCCGTTTCGGCTACCTCATAAATACTTTCTCGGGCGACAGAAGCGGGTAACGCGCCAAAGATACCAATTTTCATTTCTGCCATTTTACGGCCAGCCATGGCGCGTTCTAACAGCGGTTTGCCATCAATGCAAGCCGTAAGATAACCTGACCAAAAGGCATCACCAGCCCCAGTAGTGTCTTTTACATCAACAGGGCGAGTTGGAAGGAAATGTTTTTCTTTGTCATTGGCTACCCAACAACCTTTATCTCCCATCGTATAGCATACTTCGGATGCGTTATTTTTCAAGAAATATTCAAGGACAATATCGGGAGAACTGGCTGGTTCATTAAACAATCGCTGCCAATCCACATCACTGATCTTTACCATAGCACCCATTCGGATATAATCCCGGATCTTTTGCTGTGCTTCAAGACGATTGGGCCAAATTTTTGCAGCATAGTTAGCATCAAGGCTAATCATGCACTTGGCTCTTTTCGCGCGTTCGGCAGCCTCAAACAGCACAGATTGTGCAGGGGCTTTACTCAACGCAAAACAAGTAGTATGGAATATGCCAATGTTGTCGAAGAGGTTAAATGGAAATTGACGGATCGATAATTGGCTGTCTGCGCCACGATAGGGTACAAAATCGGAGGTAGTAGCCGAACGTGTAACCAAAATGAGGCTGGTAGCAAAATCTTCTAATGTGGCAATACAGGTAGTATCCACACCCAATGCAGTGACATAGTTCTTTAAAACACGACCCATATCATCGTTGCCAACACTGGCCACCA
>JAAFHO010000697.1 GCA_013297575.1 Chitinophagales bacterium | reverse complement strand
TGGTTTTGGTAAAATGTTCAGGATCGTTTTGTTCATTACTTTTATGAACAAGCAGAAAGCCAAAGCACATTAAACTGCACTGAGCAAGCAAGCCAAATACCCATCGGTAAGCATGTTGGTATTGAATACCAGCAGCGATGAACAAGACAATTGGAATAGCAATGAGTAGGTATGTCTCATGTGCTAAGGACTGATTTGGGAGCATATCGCCCAAAGCTATTCCCATACAAAAAGGGAATACTACCCGCAGAAAAGGGGTATTACGGTAGTTTACAATCTTCATAAAAACAAACGGTTGGATCTAATAAACACCCTCCTTTGAAGGTGTGGTACGGTAAAAAAAGACGGTGCAAAATTAAAGGACTTAGAGAAAGAATGCAAATTTATTTTTCACGCTTCGCTTCGATCGCTTCGGCTTCGCTCAGCGACCGAGTTTCGGCTCCGCTCAGCGATCAATTACATCTTCGCTCAATCATGACCGTTATTAAACGGGACTCTAGTGGATAAGTGAAGTAGGATTGTGCTATCTTTTTCCGGTCGTTGAGCGAAGCCGAAACGCCGGGGAAAGATATAAAGGGCCGTCGCTTCGGCTTCGCTCAGCGACCAACTTCGGCTTTGTTCAGCGACCAATCGCATCTTCGCTCAATCACTGAACATTACTAAACGGGACTCTAGTGGATAGGTAAAGTAGGATTGTGCTATCTTTTTCCGGTCGTTGAGCGAAGCCGAAACGACGGAAAAAGATAAAGCCTAAACTAGGTCACTGAGCGAAGCCGAACTAGGTCACTGAGCGAACCCGAATTTGGTCACTGAGCAAACCCGAAGTGCCCTACCCCAATTCCATCAACCATTTTTGAAACTCCTCATACTCCTTACCCATCTTAATAGATACTTTGGTTTTACTAGCCAAAGCCGCTAGGCGTTCTGGAACGTCTATTTCATGTCCTAACACCCTCTCCATATCTTCCAAAAACTTAGCGGGATGGGCTGTTTCAAGTACAATTCCATAAGTATCGGGGTGTGTGGTATGGTATTTTTTCCAAGCCAAATAGCCCACAGCACCATGAGGATCGAGCAGATAGCCATCGGTTTTGAATACTTCTCTAACCGCGTTTTCGGTACTTTGGTCATCAAAAGCATAGCCTGTAATATCGCTTTTCATCATGTTCCACGTGGAACTATATAGGTCGAGCATACGGGTAAAGTTGGAAGGATTGCCTACATCCATCGCATTAGAGAGCGTACGAACAGATGGTCGGGATTGGTATTCCCCACTGTTCAAGTAAGCAGGAACTACATCATTTGCATTGGTTGCGGCTATATAATGATGGATTGGTAACCCCATTTTTTTGGCTAATAAGCCAGCGGTAAGGTTTCCAAAATTACCAGAAGGCACAGCAAAAACAATTTTATCGTGCTGCTTTACCACCTGTTTATAGGCTTCAAAATAGTAAAAGGACTGTGGAATAAGCCGTGCAATATTGATACTATTGGCGGAACTTAGACGGTGTCGAGTACTTACAGTGTTGTCCAAAAATGCTTTTTTGACGAGCGCTTGACAGTCATCAAAAGTGCCATCTACCTCTATTGCGGTGATGTTTTCGCCCAACGTAGTTAACTGCTTTTCTTGCAATGGGCTTACTTTTCCAGAAGGATAAAGTATAATAACCCTGATACCAGGTGTCTTATAAAACCCTGCTGCAACGGCTCCTCCTGTATCTCCGGAGGTAGCAACAAGGATAGTCAACTCCTTATCTTCTCCCCTATTTAGGTACGACATGGTCTCTGCCATGAACCTTCCACCAAAGTCTTTGAAGGCTAATGAAGGGCCATGAAACAGTTCAAGTGTTCCTGTGTGCGCATCAATGGGTACTACTGGAGCAGGGAAATTTATGGCCTTTGATACGATGAGTTGCAGATCTTGAGCAGGTATTGAGTCGCCCACAAGTGTACTAGCTACCGTATTACTGATCTCCTGAAAGGATAATTCGGGAAGTGATTGGATGAATTCGGTAGGCAATACTGGGATGCTTTCAGGCATAAAAAGACCATTGTCATCGGGTAGTCCTTTAAAAATGGCTTCTTTTAAACCTACTCTCAAGGCTGGGTTGTTGGTGCTATACAGTTGCATAATGTGCTTTTTTATAGTTTTTGAAGGTGCAAAGTTCGCAATGTTTCACGTGGAACACAAATATATTGGGGTATCGATTTTAAGAAATTGAAGATTTATCTGAAATAGAAAGAGATTTTGCTAAGCGATTTAATTACTAACAGGCTGTTTTTTGAGTTAAGAATTCAGGCTCAAGACCTTTTGTTTACAGGTTTTGGGTAGAGATGGAACTGCAATAACCTACCTTCTTTATTGTTTTTAGAGCCTTGATGAGGCTAATATTGTTCCACGTGGAACAAATGATAGGCTTTATTTCGAGTGTTTTATCAATAAATATTAAGGTACGCTGTATATTTAAACTTGATTTTACACGATTTGCTACAAATATTGCGGTGCGCTGCACCTTTAAATTTATTGTTTTTTTCGTTTTTGCTACAAATATTGCGGTGCGCTGCACCTAGATTTTTTCATAAGACCCCTTAATTGCTAGCGTTATCTTGGCTTGGTTTCTTTTAGTGGTAGTGCCTAAATACCTTTTATGCTTGTTTTGCATTGCTAAAGATTAAGCCTTTTAGTCAAAATAGTCATGGGGGAATGCTACTAATTTTGTTCCACGTGGAACGAAGTCTATAAAATATTCGGGGCGTTCGGGTAAAAAAATAAGGTGCAGCGCACCACAATATCTGTAGACGATGGTTTTTTCCATGTTTTGAAGGTGCAGCGCGCCGCAATATCTAATGCAATACCACGCTGCGCTGCATCTTCAAATTTGATTTTACCCGTTTTTTCTACAAATATTGCGGTGCGCTGCCTAGGTTTTTTATGAAAAGTCCCTGATTGCTAACTTAACTTGGCCTGATTTCTTTTAGTGGTAGCGCCTAAATACCTTTTGTGCTTGTTTTGCATTGCTAAAGATTAATCTCTTTAGTCAAAATAGTCATGGGGGAATGCTACTAATTTTGTTCCACGTGGAACGAAGTCTATAAAATATTCGGGGCGTTCGGGTAAAAAGATAAGGTGCAGCGCGCCGCAATATCTAATGCAATACCACACTGCGCTGCATCTTCAAATTTGATTTTACCCGTTTTTTCTACAAATATTGCGGTGCTCTGCCTAGGTTTTTTATGAAAAGTCC
>JAAFHO010000696.1 GCA_013297575.1 Chitinophagales bacterium | reverse complement strand
CACCGGCGGTGCCGGTTTCATTGGTTCGCATGTGGTGCGCCTCATGGTGAACAAATATCCAGGTACTCAAATCGTCAATTTAGACGCATTGACCTATG
The DNA here is from genome assembly GCA_013297575.1 of Chitinophagales bacterium. Taxonomy (GTDB): domain Bacteria; phylum Bacteroidota; class Bacteroidia; order Chitinophagales; family Saprospiraceae; genus M3007. Next base: position 3,161 of record JAAFHO010000696.1, on the reverse strand, counting down.
CAGGCAATTTGGAAAATCTACGCGATGTGGACCAGCGCGACAATTACCATTTTGAAAAGGGGAATATTCTGGATGCTGCTTTTTTGGAGGGTATTTTTGAAAAATATCAATTTGATGCCGTCGTACACCTCGCTGCTGAAAGCCATGTAGATCGTTCCATCAGCGATCCGTTGGCGTTTGTACAGACCAATGTACTCGGTACAGTTACCCTGCTCAATGCAGCCCGCAATGCTTGGAAAGACAATATGGAAGGCAAGCGGTTCTACCATGTTAGCACCGATGAGGTGTATGGTTCACTGGGCGAAGAAGGTTTTTTCACAGAAACAACGCCTTATGACCCGCGTTCGCCGTACTCGGCGTCCAAGGCTTCGAGCGATCATTTTGTGCGTGCATACTGGCATACGTATCACCTTCCAGTGGTAGTGTCCAATTGTAGCAACAACTATGGGCCTTATCATTTCCCGGAGAAACTGATCCCCCTAATGATTTCCAATATCAAAAATATGAAAGCATTGCCCGTTTATGGCGATGGACAATATACCCGCGATTGGCTATGGGTGGAAGATCATGCCCGCGCCATTGATACCATTCTGCACAACGGGCGTGCTGGAGAGACCTATAATATCGGCGGTAATAATGAGTGGAAAAACATAGATTTGGTACACAAACTATGCGATATTATGGACGAATTACTGGGTCGTGCCGCTGGTACATCGCGTTCGCTGATTACGTTTGTAAAAGACCGTCCGGGCCACGATCGCCGCTACGCTATTGATGCCTCTAAATTATGCGACGAGTTGGGCTGGCAACCTACTATTCAGTTTGAAGAAGGGTTTAGGCAAACGGCTATTTGGTATTTGGAACATGAAGAATGGTTAAAAAACGTTACTTCGGGGACTTACCAGACTTATTACGCTGCACAATATAAGTGAAATTAACTTTTGTAGTTGGTACGTTTTTTCTAACCACAGCGAATGCGAAACGAGGCTGTATCATAAGTTCGGGTTCAACAAAATAATATTTTGATGGAGCGTATTGTCGGCGTGACTACGGGTCTAATATTTTCAACTTAACGAAATGATTATATTTCGAGTCATTTGGTTTTGCGCACATATTCAACTATCTCCAAGTGGTCTAATACCAGAATGTGCATATTGTCGGGGCGACTACCCCCAGCCCCGACAATAGGCACATTTGGTTTATGGGACACTTTGGATTGCTGAATATTTGCTCAATTTACATACTCCGTGGCTGGTATATCGTTAAGTTGACGCCATTAGACTGCGGATCACGCCAATACTCTAACTTTGTGTTCTTTTGCGGTAGAAAAGTGTACGCCACGTCTTTATGGTAAATAAAAAAAATTGACTTTGTAAAACAATATTATCTATGAAACACCTACTCTTACTCTTCTACCTTGCGCTTTGTCTTCATGTTTTTAGTCAAACTAAAACTACGATTTATTGCTTTCACGGACAAGGTAGCACCGGAAAGATATTCAGCGATCTTACTGTGGACTCCTCCTATACTATTCAACTTGTGGAATATGGTGCTCCCGAAAAAGGCATGACGATGCAATCTTTTGCGCAAGCACTTGCGGCACAAATAGACACCACCGCGCCGTTTATACTATTGGGTGTTTCTTTGGGTGGTATGCTTTGTTCCGAACTGTCCGAAGTGCTACATCCGAAGCAAACGATTATTATTTCGAGTGCAAAAAATAGGGGTGAACTGCCGTTCCGTTATACGTTTCAAAAAGCAATTCCTCTTTATAAATTATTCCCTGGAAAACTACTCGTAATGGGTGCCAAAATCCTTCAACCCATTGTAGAACCGGATCGACGTAAAAACAAAGAAACGTTTAAGCAAATGCTCGCCAGTAAAAATGCCACCTACATGAAACGCACTATCCCACTCATCATCCATTGGGATAGAACCAGTAATACGCGCAAAATCTATCATTTACACGGTACGAATGACCATACTTTGCCCTTCAGAAAAATAAAATCACCCGATTATACCATTGACAAGGGATCGCACATGATGACATTGACAAGGGCAAAAGACATTAGTGCAGTGCTGCGTGTTATTTTGGAAAAATAAGTACTTGGACATAATTAATTGGTAGAAATGAACGCAGGTATTTTTTGTCCAGACGAGCCATTTTTGAGGCAGATAGCAGCGCTATCTAACGAAAAAATGGCGAAGTATGGGCGGGAAAGACCAAGTTCAAAATGGTAATTAATTGTGTCCAAGTACTTAGTGTAAACCTACATTTCCTTATACGTCCCGTGCTCCACATCTAAATGAAACCACCTTACTTTTTTACTTGACCCGTGGTACAATCCTGTTCGTATCGCAACGATAAGTGCATTTTCGGTGGATGCATCGGTAAAATAAACGAGCGTATTGGGTGCTGTTATCGTAGCAAGTATCTTGTTTTTGAGCGCATCACCTGATTTTGTATAATCGACTACCACCGGCAGCGTGCTGTTTTCGGGTAATGGATTAGCTTTGTAAAATGCGATCCGCTGTTCTCGTTCATCGTCCATTTTTTGATCTTGTTCTACTGATCGCCAATCAAAATTGCGGCCATACTTTTTTAAAGCCAATTTTGGATCAAAAATACGAGGATCGTAGGGCGCGGGCGCATAAGGCTTATTAATGGGTTTGTTCGTAAAAAAATCATCGAGTAGGGTTGCTGTTGCGTCATATTGGTTGACACAAGGCATATCGAGCAAAGTGTATATGGTGCGTAGGATAGAACCAAAATTGGCGTGCCGATGCGATACATAACCTGGTTTGACATAAGGCCCAGCCAACAACAAAAGACTACGGTGCGCATCAATATGATCTACGCCACCCTGCGGATCATCTTCCGTAACAATCACCAACGTACTATCCCACCAAGGCGACTGACTGAGTATTTCAATAATTCGACCAAGTGCTAGGTCGTTGTCGGCCATATAAGATTCCATATAGGGATTTCCGTCTTCTGGACGCGGGCGAGTTCCGTGGTCATTGGGCAATTGCATGGTGATAAACTGCGGAAACGACTCCGCGCCCGAAAGCCAGCGTTTCTTGAACTCTCTTTCAAACTGAATGACCCTAAACTGATCTGGAATATTGCCGTTAAATCCCGCAAAGTCGCGGCAAGTACG
>JAAFHO010000694.1 GCA_013297575.1 Chitinophagales bacterium | reverse complement strand
AAGATATTGATACCTTGGAGGCAGATGAGCATTCGCTTCACTTTAAGGGCAAAATCTACGTTTTACAAAACGAAAATTGTTTTTCATCCGCGGGTAGTTTGATTTCAACTTGTCAGTTTTCGGATCAACTCATCAATATCGGCAACTCAACAGGTTGGTTTGCTGGGTTCGGCAGTATGCCGTGGGTAATGATTTTACCCCATTCCAAAATCTTGTATTGGACTGAGCCGCTCTTGGATTTTACGAATGTCAAAAAGCCCAAAGACTTATTTCACAACGATGTAAAAATCAACATCAATCTCACTTTAGAAGATTATGCAAAACGCTATACTTCAAATACAAATTGGTACGCTATTGATTATTTACTACACCAAGATAAAGCAATCCAACTTATTTTAAATTTGAAGCCGTAATTAATTCCTGATTTTCATGCACAAAACCTACATATTAGTCCCAGTCACTCGTTTAAACAGACTTGGTGTCATGCCTTCTGCTTTTTTGAAGCGTAGTGTGAAGTAGGCAAGGTTATTAAAACCACAGCGGTAACATACATCAGAGACACTAATAGAAGGTTCGAGGAGTAGTTTTTTTGCGCATTTAATACGCTCGCGGATGATAAAATCGGCGGGAGAGATGCCTAATTCGCGTTTAAAACTACGGAAAAAATGTGGCTCACTCATACAAGCCATCGTCGCTAATTTACGGATACAAAGGTTTTCGGCGAGGTTGATACGGATATACTGAATAACAAAGGCAAAGCGATTAGAACTTTGGAGGTATTCCGTGTTTTCGGTCAACAGCGTATAAGCCTGGGTTTGAAGCAATCGAATAAGCAATTCCTGCACTGTTATATCAGCAAGTTCGTCTTTGATGAAATGGTTTGTTTCAATAGGAATACTGATCAGGCGGTTGACGGCATTGGTCAGTTCATCGCTATTATGGATGTGAAATTGATTTTGATCCATGCGCCAATCGCCGTTGTCTTCTATACGCTGGTAATGTTCATTGAGGCGAGCAATGGTATCCTGAATTTTTTTCTTGTCAATTTCGAGGGCGACACATTGGGTAGGCGTATTGAATGAGGCTAATGGAAAATCAATCACCATTTGCGCACCTTCGGGCAGTACGACGGATTCGCCGGGGAGGTAATCGAACGGGATCGCATCGGAGAGGTGCATTACTTTTTTACCCTGAAGCATCGTTGTAAAAACTGGGCTTTGAAACTTCAAATAAACCTTTTCTGCCGACTGATTGGTCTCAAAAATATTGAGTTCACAGTTTTTAAAATTATAAACAGTTCGGTTTTCAACTAAGGTTTTTAGGTCGCGCTCAGGTGTGAGTGCGAAAGGGAGTAGTTGAGTTTTACCAACATTGAAATTTGATTTTATACCATTCATCTCTTCAAAAATTGCATTGATGGATATTTACGGTTATGCTAAGTATGAATCATTTAGGCATTGAACACACAAATATAAATAGGTTTCGGAATCAATAGTTAACATAATTCTAGCATTATGTAAAAATGATAGGATAATGTTAATAAAAGATAGAATTGACGAAATCCTGGCGTTTTTCCAACAGTAATTTTGCTCTCGGTTTTAAACATAAAATTTTCAATTAAAAAATAAACTTGAATCATGGAAGAACAAGTAACCAAAGCCCGCAGGGTGCAACGCCCGAAATTCAAAACCCACTACGATAACTTTATCGGTGGACAGTGGGTTAAGCCTGTTAGAGGCGAGTATTTTGACAATATTTCTCCAATTGACGGGTTACCGTTTACGCAAGCGGCTCGCTCTACAAAAGAGGATATTGAACTGGCGCTGGATGCTGCACACGCGGCTTTCCCGTCTTGGTCAAAAACCGCAGTGGCTACCCGTAGTAATATTTTGCTAAAGATTGCCGACATTATGGAGCAGAATCTTGCCTATCTTGCTAGCGCAGAAACAGTGGATAATGGAAAGCCCATCCGCGAAACGATAAATGCTGATATACCGCTTTGTATTGACCATTTCCGCTACTTTGCCGGGGTTATTCGTGCCGATGAAGGCTCTGTTGCTGAATTGGATGATACAACAGTAAGTATCAATATCCATGAGCCTATCGGTGTGGTTGGACAAATTATACCTTGGAATTTCCCGCTACTTATGGCGACTTGGAAACTTGCGCCAGCACTTGCTGCGGGTTGTTGCGTAGTAATGAAACCCGCCGAACAGACACCAACCAGCATTATGTGTCTGATGGAACTCATACAAGATGTATTACCAGCAGGCATACTCAATATCGTGACTGGTTTTGGTATTGAGGCTGGCAAACCACTGGCCACTTCGCCGCGGGTTGCTAAGGTTGCATTTACTGGTGAAACCACTACCGGACGACTCATATTGCAATATGCTTCGGAAAATATTATCCCAGTAACCATGGAATTGGGCGGAAAGTCACCAAATATCTTTTTCCCAAGTGTTATGGATCAAGATGATGAGTTTTTGGATAAAGCGATTGAAGGTGCCGTACTTTTTGCGTTCAACCAAGGTGAGGTGTGCACTTGCCCTTCGAGAATTTTAGTTCATGAGTCTATTTACGACAAGTTTATGGAACGCGTTGTTGCCCGCACACGCAACATAGCGATGGGGCACCCGCTCGATCCTGATACGATGATGGGCGCACAAGCATCGAACGATCAGTACGAAAAAATTCTAAACTACCTCCAAATTGGTAAGGAAGAGGGAGCGCAAGTACTTACAGGCGGCGAGGCTTTCCACCAAAATTCTGGTTTGGAAAACGGCTACTATATCCAGCCTACTATTTTGAATGGCCACAACAAAATGCGTGTTTTTCAGGAAGAGATTTTTGGTCCGGTTGCCTGTGTAACTACTTTCAAAACCACCGAAGAAGCCTTGGAAATTGCGAATGACACCTTTTATGGTTTGGGCGCAGGCGTTTGGACCCGCGATGCACATGAAATGTACCAAGTCCCCCGTGCCATTCAGGCTGGCCGTGTTTGGGTAAATTGTTATCATGCTTATCCAGCACATGCGCCATTTGGTGGTTACAAAAAATCTGGTTTTGGCCGTGAAACGCATAAAATGATGCTCAATCACTATCGTCAGACCAAAAATATGCTGATTTCTTATAACAAAAACAAATTAGGCTTTTTCTAGTCGAAACCATTGTATGCATACAGTAAAACGTGTTTTGGTTACTGAGGCTGCTGCTGCTGTTATCGATCGTTTGCGGGCAGAGCACGGCGAATTATTATTTCACCAAA
>JAAFHO010000695.1 GCA_013297575.1 Chitinophagales bacterium | reverse complement strand
CGCTCTTCCGATCTTACGCTGCTTGTTGTCTTAATTTAGCCCATATTTATCGATGTTTTGATGACTATGAACGCACCTTTTATTATATACGCTTGCTGATTAAAACAGATTTTGAAGATTGCAAGGACATCGTAAAGTACTTGGCTGACATGAAAGAGCGCTACGACCTTCGAGCGTATTATAAAAAAACAGGACTTGATTTCTACTATGAGCAACGGCTCAATGCAAAAAACCGTTTAGATACTTTAAAAAAACAAAACGATGCAGAGGGTTATATTGTATTGAATAACAATGAGATCGTAAAAGGTACGTTGATAAATTTGATCGAAAATTACCAATCCTCAACGGTTAAATTGAAGTATGAAAAAAAATTAAACGCTCCAATAACGGATATTACCTATCCATTGGTGGACGTGAGCGAAATCCACATTAAGGATTGGGATTTATTTGTGGTACCTTTTAATTCAAAGTTTTATTTGGCCGAAAAAGTATATCAATCTCCTTCAATTATAATGGGGCAATCTCTTTATGGTATGGGCACAAGAGCCTCTTCGAGTAAACAGTCAGAGGATAATATTTTTTTACTCAAGCACGATGAACGAGCGTTTACCGTCCTCCAAAGTAAAGAAAACGCTATCCTTGCGAATTATATGAATGATTGCCCGACTATTGCTCGGCAAATAAAATATGGGGATTATACTTCCAATCAAATTTTGGCAGCAGTGGTGGACTACGATACTACCTGCGGCTCAAAACTGATCGTCGATAAAGGGCAGCCCATCAATATTAAAAGAAAACTACCACCAAGTCCTAATTTTTTTCTTGGTTTTAGTACAGGTATTAACAATATTACTTCCATTTTAGGCGGGACCGCTACGATAAGAATCTACCATAAAACATTTGTTCGACTAGGGGCTGGAATTGGCCTGTGGGGGGCTAAATTTTCAGGAGGTATCAAGTACGATTTACGGCGTGATATGCGCTACAAAAAAGGTTGGTCTTTGGCAATGGGTTACGGGCACAGTACAGGAGGTGCTTCGTTGGGTAATCTAACAGTAAGCATGGATTCGAGCACAAGTGTTGCTGGAGGTGGCACAACGACTACCTCAAAAGAGATTGTAGTGCGGCCATTACCTGTTAATACAATGAGCATTTCTACGATATATAATAGATTTCTTAATCGCAAGGTTGCCTTTGTTTTTGAGTTTGGTTATGCCATAGCATTGCAAAAAGATCCTTGGATTGTTATAGAAGGGCAGAACAACCTTAAAGCCCTAAAACCAGAGCTTAAAGTTTTTCAACCAGGTGGGCTTATTTTAGCCGTGGGAATGAATTTTGGTTTATAAGGAACGATAAAATATGATGACCAGTACAGAAAAAAACAAGATACTACTCCTGATCCTTATTGGTATATTGTCGTTCCATTCCAGTCTTTACGGGCAGGTACAACGCGCAAAAGGCTTAGTGTATAACGCAGAAAAATACAGCAAATTGGTCAAAACCCGCGACTTGGATACAAGAGGTAACACGATGCGTACATTGCCGATCCGATTGAGTTTGCGGCCTTTTTGCCCTACGCCAAAAGACCAGGGTGCAGAGCCATCTTGTACGGCTTGGGCTATTGCTTATGGCGCACTCACGATACAAAACGCTATTCAACGAAAAGTAAACAATCCTAAAGATATTGATAAAATAGCCAGTTCAAAGTCTTTTGTTTATAATCAATTGACCGATAATGACCAAGGGCATATTCCTTCCATAGAGGCCACTTTTGATTTTTTGAGTACCCGTGGCACTTGTCTCGCCGCTACATTCCGCAACGATGTAGCGATCCATGAAAAACCCGATGAATTGGCTGTTTATGAAGCGCAAACAAGGCGGTTGGCCAAGGTAATTGAAGTATATAACCCTGATTCGACCATTACTGTAAAAAGACAAATACAACGTTTTAAACGCCTTTTGGCAGATAGTATTCCCATTGTTGTAGGGCTAAGATTACCGTTTAGTTTCTCCAATCTCACAGAAAAAGTATTTTCGTACAGCCCCGATGATCCGCTGGATGCTTCTGCACATGCTTTGTGTTTGATCGGTTACGACGACATTGATTCTACTTTTGAGTGTATGAATAGTTGGGGTACTGCTTGGGGTGGCGACCAAGGGTTTGTACGGTTGCGTTATGAAGATTTGTTTGCCTTATTGTGCTGCGCTTATCGCATTACGCCGCAGTTTTTGGTAGAAAAAAAATCGGCTCAAACCAAGGGCAGTGTCGTTGTGCGTCGGAGTGTTGGGTATAATGCATCGCGCATTCCTCAATTTGAAGAAATTCGTGTTCGATACGATTCTACCTATAAATACTACCAGAGTATCCAACCCGTTTGGGAAGTTGGTAGTAGTTTTCAATTTGTACTGCGGGAAGTCCCCAATGATTGGTGGGTATATATTTTTGCGATCAATAAAAATGGCGCAACCACGCTTTTTCATAGCGACCAGATCAATAGTCGCACAGTAGAAAAAGTGGTACCAGACGAGGAAACCAAAATAGAACTGGAAGAAGAAGGGACAGATTGGATGGGCATATTGTATTCCAAGCAACCAATTACCGATTTTCAACTGCCATTGCAAAACTTTATTCAAAAAAACACAGCCAATATTCCCGAACAAACGGCGCTGTACTTCAAAGACATTATTGCAGACCCTGCGGTGTATGCTGCTCATCGAATGGGGTTTACCCTCCCCAAAAACAATACCAGCAATGCCGCTTTGATGTTATTAAAAATAGATACACATTAGACGGTTACTCTAACAGCACAAAACCTGCCCAATAATACGGATTATTATAGTTTTCTTGCGTGCTCATCCATTGTTGTGCGGCTTTAAGTGCATCGCGCATAGACATATCTTTTTCTAAGCAATTTTGATAAAACCTTGTCATCAATTCTTGGGTCGCATTATCGGGAATGCTCCATAGCGATACCAATAGGTTCTTTACGCCCGCCCGTTTAAAAGCACGTTGCAGGCCAAATACCCCTTCGTTATTTTCGATATAACCAAGCCCCGTTTCGCAGGCAGAAAGCACCACCAATTCAGTGTTTTGCAGATTCATAATACTGATCTCAAATGCACTTAAAATGCCGTCTTCCTTACCTTTACGCGGCATTCCAGTGCGCCATGCGTAATTGGCACCGGCCAGTATCAATCCCGAGCGATTCATTTGATTATCAGCATCTTGTAGCGTAGTATCGGCCAAGAAAAAACCATGTGTAGCGAT
>JAAFHO010000693.1 GCA_013297575.1 Chitinophagales bacterium | reverse complement strand
CCGTATCTTTATTTGATGGCCTTAATGACGACACTTCTCCCGTTGATCGTAATATTTGAGTTTACTTGCTAAGATCGGACAATTTGGCTTTGTTTAAAATGTCTGCTATTAGCGAAATAGAAACTTACTCCCCTGTTTTTTGCGTAGCAATCTTAATTCTGTGACCTAGAGTAGTAATTCCGTCTGTACCTTTGCAGCCGGAATCCTGTCTTAGTTACAGCGTTCTTTTTGCACCAAAGTGCATCTCCTACATGTATAGTATTCTTTCCCATTTAGTGTTAGTGCAGTTAAAACTGCATTGAACTTGTATTACATTCCACTCTGTACCTTGTTCAACGAGATAAAGTCTCGTTGTCCACATTTCTAAATCTTTGTATGTTCTCGACTTTTGTCTTGGCCATACCTAGGATACTATTTTATGCTCGTTTTTGAATTTATGGTTCAGTCCTTTAAATTCAGGATTTGGTATCAGGTAGTGGTTTAGAAATTTCAGCATGTGGTCTTGGAAAAGTAAAATTATTATATATTGAAAGATTTTAACACTATTTTGAATTCTAATACAAACTTAAAGCAGCACATTGCGTTACGCGTTGTGTTTTTATTGTTTGTATTACTAGTTGTATCTGGGCAAGTTATGGCTCAATCGGCTCGATTACAGATTGTTAATTTATCTACTGCGATCGGCGCAGCAGATATTTATTTTAACGGAAATAAATTCAAGGACGATGTTAATTTAAATACAGCAACATATTCTGAGTCTATTGATGTGGCGTTAAATGCTAGTTTTGTCTTGGCTGCCGCATCGAGTATTTCGGTAGGCGACGGTATGGCCTCATTTAGTTCGGATATAAAAGCCGATTCCAATTATATATTGGTGGTGTATGATAACAATACAGTTGTTCCTGCTGTTCCTGCACTTTTACTCTTAAAGAACATTAAAAATGCTGCATCAGACCCAACCAAGTCGGATGTGGTTTTTGTGCATGCCGCTCCTTTAGTACCGAGTTTAAATGTCGTATTGCGTTCAGGTGGAATGATTGTAGGTGGGCTTGCTTTCCCTAATATGACGCCAAGCGTCACATTACCAATGGATGATAATTTCTTGGATATAAAGGCATTTGGTACGACCAATATTTTGGGTACCTATCGTCTTTCTTTACAAGGTACTATGGGAAAAGTGAGTCATGTGTTTTTTACTGGTACAGCACAGAATGCTGCTACGCTTAAGTTATTTGTACTTAATGCTGACGGTCTATTCCCTGTTGATCGTGCTCCCGTGGCAAGAGTTCAGTATATCAATGTGCTGGCAGATACAGTCGATGTTTTTAAAAACGGTACACGTTTCTCCGACAATACTACATTCGGGGGTGCCATGCCTTATAAGTATATTCCGGGAGAATTAAATATGAATATTGCTGTTGCTCCTTGGGGAAGCCTTAATGCGAATAATGCCTACGCTGTTTTCCCTTTTGTTTTTGAAAACATGAGGACATATACTGCGGTAAGTGCGGGAAGCCTAACTGATCCAAGTTATCCTTTGCAAATGTATTTTCATACTCAATCTAGAGAAGATGCTCCCGATAGTAATTCGGTGGGTGTTTTGTTTTTTCAGGGTGATTTCTCAGACAACACAATTCGGGTAGAAGATGAATTGGGCAATGTATTATTTGATGGGGTTACTTACGGAAGTTTTTCTGGTTATCAAACCATGACTGCTACATCCCATTCTTTCAAAGTATATAGTACGCTCACCAATGCGCTGCTCTATCAAACGAGTCCTATCAATTTTGTTGATGCCAAGGGTAAATCAGTTACGCTAGTTACTGCCGACAATAAAGGCAAAGAAGGTCATACTGAACTTTGGCGTGTCAATACAGATGGTGTATCCAATTTGCTTTCTTCTTCTGTGGGGCTTTGGGAATTGAATACACACCTTATATATATAGCTCCTAATCCAGTACAAGGGTTTATGACCATACAAAGTGATTTGGATCATTTGGGTGGCGATCAGAGTACCTATACTTTAGTAGATCTAATGGGACGCACGATACGAAACAATGCTAATTTCTCTTTTGGAGAAAAAATAGATCTGCAAGATATGGCCAATGGTACTTATATCCTGGCTGTTCGTACGGGTAATTACTCGGCAATAAAGAAAATCCTAATTCAACAATAGATCTTTTAGATCAAATAATAATTTGTATTCATCGCCATTTGCTGGCGCAATAATTATACTAATGAAGAATTTTAACATCACAACGTTTATCAACTTTACAACACTTTTATCTGTACTTCAACTGGTTTTCAGGAAGGTTACTGGATTTGTGTTTGGAATGTTTAGTTCAATGAAATTTGATCGCTCTAAGTTTAAGGGGATCGGATCATTTAGTTCAAGTATGCGTACTGCCGTAATGGCAGGTATATTGTTCTTCTTAAGTATGTTTGCAGTCCAGCAGGAGGCTTATGGGCAATGGGCGGCTAATTCAAGTTGTACCCTCGCCAATACAGCAGGAAACTGTGGCCCTACCTTTTTCTTTGGATATACAGAGTATGGCGGTAGTGGTCAATTTATCCGTTGGCAACTTGTACCAAATACTACGTCTACCATTGTACGGAGTGGTAATAATGTAGTTACGATCAATGCACAGATCCAAATGGAGTGGAACACCAATATGAAAGCGGATGTGTCGATGACATTGTCTGGGTATAGTGCTACAGGTACGCCCCACGAAGGCCCTTGTAGTGGAGGATCCACAGTTGGCTGGGAGTATTGGACTTCATTTTCAGGTTCAGTCATCGGTAAATCGGGTACACCTGCTGCTGGGTTAAATATTGCGCTTTCGCGTGGCTCTTTCCCTGTTATACATACAGGCAATGGTGGAAGTACAAGCAGTCCTAATACTCAACTTGGAGGAGCGGCTTGGATGCAAGCTGTTGTGAATAGTTTGCCAACATCGGGTACATGGGGTGGATTTGGGCCTGTAAATTATAGTGGCCAGTCTGACATGGAGTTTGATATGAATGGTTGTGCGCTTACGTGTAGTAATGTAACAAGTGGGGGCACCATAGGTTCCAGCCAAACAATTACGAGCGGTAGTTCACCAGCACCATTTACCAATATTACCGCACCCTCTGGTGGCTCAGGTACTATTGAATACATGTGGCTAAAAAGCGCTACGATTCCTTGTCCTCCTATTGGTGATCCCTCTTGGCAAACCATTTCAGGTGCGACCTCTTCTACTTATGCTTCGGGTGCGCTTACACAGAGTACT
>JAAFHO010000692.1 GCA_013297575.1 Chitinophagales bacterium | reverse complement strand
CGGCGAAAGCGAATACCGCCTCAATGGGGTGCCTTGCCGCCTCAAAGACATCACTTCGCTGTTTATGGACACCGGAATTGGGCCCGATAGTTACGCCATTATTGCCCTCAATATGGTGGAAGACCTCCTGAGCGACCGCGAGCACTCGCGTAGGCGTATGTTCGAGCAGGCCGCAGGCGTAAGCAAGTACAAGGCGCGCAAAAACGAAACCCGCCAAAAACTGGATGCTACTACCGCTGATTTGGATCGCGTGGAAGACCTGTTGTTCGAGATTGACGACCAATTGAAAAAACTCGAAAAACAGGCCGCTCGCACCCAAAAATTCTACGAATTTAAGGACGAATACAAAAAACTCAGCGTCGAATTGGCGATACACAACCTCGCCCTCCACAAAAAAACATATAAGGAAACAGAGGCCATTATTGCCAAAGAACAGGACAATTATCGCCAAATAGAAGCCAATGCCCGCCAAGCCGAAGCCGCCACAGAAGCATTGCGCAAAACGCATTTGGACAAAGAAACCTCCCTCAGCGAACAACAACAGGACGTAAATCGACTGACCGGACGCATCAGAGGTAAGGAAAACGAAAAGGGCATGGTGGAACAAAAACGCTCTTTTGTCGATCAGGATTTGAAACGACTGGACGATCAAATTAGCAAAGCCACCGAATCTATCCGCCAACTTGAAATGGAGGTAGAAGGCTACCAAACCGATCTTAATTACGAAAAAAGGGTAGAAGTAGAATTTGAGGAAGCATTGGAACAAGCCAAAAATCAACTCGAAAAAGTACGCTCCGACCATAATTTGCTCAAGGGCAACCTCGACGAATTTGTGAAAGAACAGCAAGTACTCGAACGGACGATTGTGGAATTGGAAAAACAACGCGCTGTACAAGCCAATCAAATCGACAACCTACGTCGAGATGTGGAACGTACCTTGGCCGATGTGTCCGTCCGCCGCGAGGAAATGAAGGTTTTGAACGAAAAAATTAAGGATTTGGACCAAAACGAGGCCGAACAATTGAAAAAAATTGAGGTACTCGAAACCGCCGAAAATAAACGCCGACAAGATGTAGAGCAAACCGAACAGGAATTGGAAGCGCTCACCAAAAAATTGGCCGATCATAACCGCTCCCTCGATGCCAAAAGGAATGAGTACAAACTCACCAAAAGCATGGTGGAAAGCCTTGAAGGGTTTCCCGAAAGTATCAAATTCTTGAGTCAGCAAAAGGATTGGGCCAAAAACTGCCCGCTGCTGTCGGATCTAATTTATGTAAAAGAGGATTATCGGGTAGTGATCGAAAACTACCTCGAACCTTACCTCAATTACTACGTTGTGCCAGATACGGATGCCGCTGTGCAAGCCATTCAATTGCTGGGTCGCAGCCAAAAAGGACGCGCCAATTTCTTTATGCTCGATGCTTTTGCGCAATATGAAGCACCGCTTTCGTTGCTCGCTGCTGGTATGCGCGCTGTGGATTTGGTGGAAGTGGAGGCGCCATACCGCCGTTTGGTGGAATACCTGCTCGCTGATGTGGTGATTGTGGATGACAGTTCGGCGGCGCAACTTTCGGTACAGGAAGGTACGACTTATTTGGGACAATCCGGGTCGCTTACCCGCCGCAAATTCTCTATGTCCGGCGGTTCTGTGGGTTTGTTTGAAGGTAAAAAAATTGGTCGCAAAAAGAACCTCGAAATACTGGATACCGATATTCGCAAATTTGAATCCGTTGAAACCGATTATAATAACCGACTCACGGTATTGCGCACCAAACTGCAGGCATTAAAAGCCGCCGATCAAGGGCCGGTGCTCACCCGCGCACGTGGCGATTTGGGTGGTTTGCAAACCGAAAAATCGGGTTTACAGGCTAGAATGGACAATATTGCCTTGTTTGTTAAGAATTTTGACGACCAAGCAGCAGCCAGTGGCGACCTTATCAAACAACTCGATCTGAGCAATAAAACCCTGGTGCTCCAACTGGCCGAAAACCAAAAATCAGTGACCGCAGTACAGGAGCGTTTGTCCTCTGCCGATGGTTCTTTTCGCGATGTAGCCGAGCAACTCAGCCAATTTAGCCAAGCCTATAACCAAAAAAATATCGAGTTTATCCGGCAACAAAATAAGGTAACCGGACTGCAACAGGAACTCACTTTCCGCACCAAACGCTTGAGCGAATTGCAGGTACAAACCACACAAAACAAGGCAACACAAGCGCGTTTGGCGGATGAAATGGAATTTGCGGTAAGCGAAATTGCGCGTTTGACCCAAGAACTACAAACGGGTTACGCCGAGAAAAAAGCCAAAGAAGCAACGCTTTCCGAGGTAGAACAGACATATTTTAAGGCGCGCAACGAAATTCATAAAATTGAAAATGACCAACGCGATTTGTTCCGAAAACAACAAGATTTGCAAGCGCATATCAACCGTTTGAAGGAAAAATTTGGCGATGTAAAATTTGAAATAACGGCTATTGGCGAACGCCTCCGCGCCGAATTTGGCATGTCGGTCAATGACGTGATCAACGACGAACCTAACCCGCTTTTCCAACGCGAATCTTTGGAAAAAGAGGTCAATAACCTCAAACGCCGATTGGATACTTATGGCGAAATAAATCCATTGGCCATTGAGGCGTACAACGAAATTAAAGAGCGGCACGATACCATTGCTGGCCAACGCAACGATATTTTGGAGGCCAAAATCAACCTCGAACTCACGATGAAAGAGATTGAAGAAACGGCAACAGCACGTTTTCTGGAATCTTTTGAGCAAGTTCGGACCAATTTTATCGAAGTATTCCGTACCTTGTTCACCGAAGAAGATACAGCGGATTTGATTTTGTCGCAACCCGACAATCCGTTGGAATCGGACATCAATATCATTGCCAAACCCAAAGGCAAACGCCCGCAGAGTATCGCGCAGTTGTCGGGTGGTGAAAAAACACTCACGGCCACAGCACTGTTGTTTGCTTTGTACCTGCTCAAACCCGCGCCATTCTGTATTTTCGACGAGGTGGATGCGCCTTTGGACGATGCCAATGTGGAGAAATTCAATAATATTATCCGCAAATTCTCTTCTGAATCGCAATTTATTGTCGTAACGCACAACAAAGCCACGATGTCGGCAGTAGATACGATTTATGGTGTTTATATGCCAGAACAGGGTGTATCTGCTGTAACTCCGGTTGATTTTAGGGAATTGAACCATGAGGCGTTGGTGTTTGAAGCGTAATTTCATACAGGGAAGGTACAGCGCACCGCAATATTTGTAGAAAC
>JAAFHO010000691.1 GCA_013297575.1 Chitinophagales bacterium | reverse complement strand
TGCTCAAAAAGCAGCAGCCCTAAATATGGACGCAGAAGTATTTGTTCAAAGGGTTAGCAAAGAAGTGGCGGCCAGTAGGGCTAAAGCCTATTTATTTGTGATGATTCCATTTTTGGGTGCTTTCTTTTGGCTTTTGTTTTTTCGACGACAACCTTGGCTGGTACCGCACCTTATTTTTGCTATGCACTGGTTAGTGTTTTTTATCTTGTTCGATCTTTTCTGTTTGATTATATTGGCTTATGGGTTTAAACTCAAACAGATCGGTGAAGAATATGTATTTTTTTTGTTAATATCTATGTTGATTTGGAGCACATTGGCAATAAGACGCGTTTACGGATTAAAGATATGGGGTGCTGTAGCGGCAGGACTTGTTTCAACAATGGCTTTTCTTGTGATTTTTAGTTTGTATCGACAAATAATTACTTTGTGGTCGCTTTGGAGTTATAGTTGATAATAGGACATACTGAAACTTTGGATTTCTGTGGAGAATAGTGCTGAAGTTTCCAGGGTTACACAAATTTTGCTTCCCTAGTTAATTTACTTTTGTCTAAATCAAGGTCGTTACTAAACATATTAATTAAAAGTTTTTCAATTTCATTTTTATTAAATGTCGTTGGATTACGTCTTGATTTCAAATAGTGCTCTCGTGCCATTTTTTCGGCAACTTGTCCAACTGTTTTTAAGGTCAATTTGCTACTAATTTTAGGTGCGAGCCAAAATCCAGTAAGAGAAAATGCTAGTCCTCCAAGCCCAATTTGCCATTTGAAAAAAAGTACAAAAAGGGAAACGAACAAAACTTGAAATAAAAATCCTTTCACCCAATCTGGAAAATCTAACAAGAATAAATCAAAATCTATTAAATAATTTTCTAACTTTTTTACTCTTGTACGCCTGCTAGGCTTTGGAAAAAGATCTGATAATAATAGGGTAGGCGAAATTGTTTTGCTATCAACGTCAAGTGATGACGAAATTGCGTTACGAAGTTTATAAAATGCTTGTTGTGTAGTACAGTCATCTGAATTTTCAAGTTGAATTTTGTTTGCAATATGGTCGCAAAGTGCTCCAAAGTTAGGTATATGATACAACTCATCACCAATGAATTTGATGTTAAATGAAGACTCGATTTTTTCCAGTAAATCTGCAAATTCCTCTGGGTGGATATTTTTTAGTTCGTAATCTTTTTCCATGTTATTTTCTGATTTATGTAGATATAAAGCACAAAACTACACATAACTTATAAAAAAGGCATAAAAAAAACCTCCGATGGATTTCCATCGGAGGTCAAAAAATTTATCCAATAAAGTTGGATTGCTAATTAAGCAATCTTCACATCTACAGCATTCATTCCTTTGTTGCCACGCTCAACTTCAAAAGTTACAACATCGCCTTCGCGTATATTGTCTTGCAAGCCAGATGCGTGTACGAAAATCTCTTCCTTTGAAGAGTTGTCAACGATAAATCCAAATCCTTTGGATTCGTTGAAAAATTTTACTGTTCCAGTATTCATATAAAAAATTATTGTTTGGCACCTAAAAACCATTAGAAACCGCTGCAAAGGTAATGCCTTTTCCCGATATTATTCTTTATTTTTCATTTTTTTTAAAAATAATTTTGGGAAAATAAATTTTTATAAGAAAAAATTTTGAATAAACCCTCAAAATTAGACTGGATGGCTTTATTGTAAACCTCCACTATTGGTATGTTTAATCTTCCATTTTATACCAAATTCGACTACTTTTCCATAATTCTTCATGCCTTCAGGGATGCCTTGCGCCTTTAAATAATTGTCATATACTTTTACCCGAAACGCTTCAAAAAATTCTGGGTATTGGTCTATCGTAGATCGAATATGAATGATGTCGTTTTGAAATCCCGTAGGCATGCCACGCCAAATCATCTTATACTCAGCAGATGCCAGTCGGCTATATGCAGATGCTAGCTCGCGCCAATAACCCAATTCCACGGAATAACATAGCAGGTCATTATCCGAATGCATCAAAGTGTAATAAGCCAAAAAATTGCAAGTACCTTCATCCGCAATACCGTAACCATGACAAAATTCATGTGCCAAGGTGTAAGGTTTGCTCAATACTGGCAGACCTTTATCCATATTGCACTCGCCTGTAAATGGGTTGTAAATACCCAATGCGCCAAAACGGATCAAAAAACCATTCCAAAATGGTTGCCGACCTCTTGGTACGCCCATGTTTTTACCATACAACAATGCTAAGCCCTGCTTCACATCAGCACGTACAATACTTTCCAAGGCTGCAACTTCAAGATCGGGTATGGTAATCGTTAAAGATGTATCTGCTTGGAGCAAATGCCGCAAACCTAAAACCACTTGTGTCTGGCTATCCAACTCCGCACGAATCATGGCTGGTGTAATGGTGATTTCGGGTAAATCAAAGCGTTTTTCAAAAGCAACACGGCTATAATTAAAACCCCATAACCAATAAAAAAGACCAATGATACCACAAGTATAAGCAATGATATTTCCGCTGGCACGTAAAATCCGCTGTCGAATCGTTTTGCTTTTGTCAAAAAACAAACGGAATATCCCATGAGCAAGTACCCCCAGCAGTAACACAAACAGCAAATAGGTAAATGGAAATGGCGTCCAACCCAAAATATGATCCAGTACCCAACGTACACCTACGAAAATACCATTGGAGTAATATGCTTCTGTCCATTCAGGATATGCCGCCAATATAGATCGTATGACAAACGTAATCGCCGCAAAACCAATCCAAAAAATATTTTTCATCGTGCAAATATACAAAAAAAAGCCACGACACTACTACATGGTAATGTCGTGGCTGCTATAATACTATGTGTGCTTTTTGAAAAGCAACCAATTAGAAACTATAACGCAAGCCTAATTGTAACTGCCAACGCGAAGCCAAACTAAAATCGTTGAAGAAAGTAGATTTTTGTGATGGATCAAAAGTATAGACTGGTGAATTATTGCTATCAAAACCCACCGCAACTGGCTGTAACAAACCAGTTTGAGATGCAAACTGACGAACGCCCCAATTGCTATTAATTAAATTGCCAAAATTCAAAACATCAATGCTCAATTGGACATTATTTGAGCCAGCAATCTTAATATCCTGTAAAATGCGCATGTCTAAACGGCTAAACCAAGGACTCAAAGAAGCATATTTTTCTGCAAATTGACCCCTGTTTTCGCTCAAATAATCGTCTTGAGCAATATACGCCTTGAACGCAGCGCGTTGCGCACTACCAGATGCAGCATCGCCGCTGAAGGTCAT
>JAAFHO010000690.1 GCA_013297575.1 Chitinophagales bacterium | reverse complement strand
ATCGAGGCATTCGCGAAGCAGTACTGGTGCGTGGTATGTTGGATTGGGTGTGGTCATGGATTAAAAGTTCATATCGTTAAAATCTAAATCGCCCACACCGTCTTCTCCGCCGCCGAGTACTTGATTGGCGAGGTCGGAGAAATCGTTGGGGTCAATAGAAAGTGCATTATAAGCGTCAGGTGCCCATATTTCGATCCGGTCGTCCATAGCGAGCAATAATGCGTCGCCAGTGATACCGGCATAATCGAGCAAAGGTTTTTGCAAAAGAATACGACCAGCGTTATCGGTGGTGCTATTGGTTGCACCTTGATAGAAGGCACGCATAAACATCCTGTTGCGGTTATTAAACCTGTTGAGCCGATTAATTTTAACGGAAAGCGTATCCCAAACTGCTTTAGGATACATCGTTAGGCACTTTTCAAAGCCCCTATTTACTACAAAATCGTAGCCCGCCTCCTCGGATACGGGAGTCGGTAATTGACGGAGCAGGGAAGCGGGCATTCTAAGCCGGCCTTTTTCATCCATCGAAACTGGATATTCGCCTATGAGGTTCATGGCGTGTAATAAGAGGGACTAAATGAACCACAAACTTACACTAGTTCCCACATTTTACCACAATTATCCACAAATTTTTTTTAAAAAAATTTACAAAAACAGCACAAACAATTGATTATCAATAAAATATTCAAATGTTAATATTTTTCCAAAAACATCACAAAACCTCTAAAAAATGAAATTTGAAAGAAAGCCACCACTTTTTACCACAAGGCATCAAGTGTAAAAAAAAGAGAAAAGCGGAAATAAATGGGTGCTAATTGTACTAAAAACAAACAGGAAAGGGAACGAAATAGCATCTTAAATAGTTAGTGGGAAAAAGTGGTAAACACCCTAAAACACGGATAAAAATGAAATCCATCATTATTTTTCTTTTCTTTGCACCATCGTGCTTACAACATTAAAAATATGAACTATCAAATAATTGCCGACGAACAGGAGTTAACTCGTTTTATTGCTTTATTGCCCGATACCACACCTGATGAGTGCTATTACGTATCTCTGATGGCGCGCAACAAATGGATCAAAG
The DNA here is from genome assembly GCA_013297575.1 of Chitinophagales bacterium. Lineage (GTDB taxonomy): Bacteria > Bacteroidota > Bacteroidia > Chitinophagales > Saprospiraceae > M3007. The sequence goes on along the minus strand of JAAFHO010000690.1, from coordinate 2,193 downwards.
GAACGGAAATACCACCTATTGCCTCCCAGGTACAAATCAAAAGATTTAGTACGAGCAAGGGTTTATTGGTTGAAAAACTACGGCATTTGGAATGTGCAAAAGGTACTTATCTCAACAAAGGTGTTGCTGTACCACAAGAAGCACTTGGGGTTTATATTACAGTAAACCCTCGTTCATACCGACGGGCGGGGTTGCGTTTATTAAAGGATATAGCGGAGCATTTGGAAGAGGAGCAGGATTTCAATCCGCACCAATTGGCATTATCCGCACTACAGGTGACTCCTTCGCGCAAGCATTGGTTCGATATTGATATGGATTTGGCAGAAAGCGAGGATCGTGCTACAATACAAGCATTTATCACTAGTATTTTGGGTGATGTGGTTACTTATATTCATACCCGTGGTGGCATGCACTGCTTGGTAGAATTAAAAAAAATAACACCCGAAAGGGCAAAAAATTGGTATATTCAGATCAGTGAGCAACAACAATTCAAATCTGGATTTGATATGATCGGCGATAATTTAACGCCTTTGCCGGGGTGCGTGCAGGGTGGTTTTGTGCCATTTGTAGTACGATAGACTTTTCTGAAACAAAACGTTATTATTCGACATAGCAAAAGCCAAAAAATCAAGTAAAATAAAACAATTCTCTACTTTTTTTGTAATGAAATTGTAGGTTTGCAACTTATTGTTCGGGTTCAAAGCATTATATCGCAATCATTTCATCAAACAGGATGCACCATCAAGGTCAAAAAAAATTAGACGAAGTAGAGTTCGAGGAAATTTTCCTCCAACACTATCGATCGTTGTTTGCATTGGCTTTCAAAATGAGTGGCAACCGCGAACTGAGCAAAGATGTAATACAATCTCTATTTTTGGAACTTTGGGAAAATCGACACCAGATGAATGATGTCACTTATTGGAATGCTTACTTACGCAAGTCCATTTACCGAAAGATGTTACACGAACTCAAACAAAAACACCTCACTAATCAGAATTTTGATCCTGAAAAACACCTCCTTTCTGATCCTTCCTACGAAGATTTACTGATACAACTACAAACAGAGGAATCAACTCAACAATCTATTCTGTTAGCCATTCAACAATTGCCAAATCAGGAAAGAGCCGTTTTAAATCTACGCTTTTTAGAAGGATTGAGTTATGAAGAAATCGCGTCGAATACCGGAAAAAGCAAACAAACTATTTATAACCAAATCTTTAATGCCTTAAAAAAAATAAGAAACTCTATTAGTATGTATGCCCTTCTATTTTATTAGGAGAGACAACACAATACTGTGCATAGAATACAATCCTCCTTAAAAAATTTAAAAAAAATATTTCCACCAATAGTAAATTCCTGTTGTCTTGTCCTCTATGATTTTAGAAAAAAGGTGTGACCTGATTTTCTATTCAATATTTTATAATGGACAATAATAAAACCACGGTAGAATCACTTGCTGCCAACGAATATTTTCAGCAATACTGCTTATCTCCAACAACTGAACTGCAGCAGTACTGGGACAATTGGCTAGTCGAAAATCCATCAGAGCGTGCCACATTCGAGGTAGCAGCGCAGTTGGTTCAAAGCCTGAATGCTCACATTTCGGAACAAGAAATCATCGAAGAATGGCATCGGTTCAAGCAAAACCGAGATGCCATAGAAAGTACGCAATTCACGATATGGTCTTGGCGCAATGCTGCAAAAGTAGCGGCAGCAATAGCCCTTATTTTAGGTGCGGTATGGGGCTGGCAGTCGTTTTACCACTCCGATACACTTACTGCGATCCGAACAATACATGGCCAAACTCAATCCTTTGCGCTTCCTGACGGTAGCAGAGTAGATTTGAACGCCAATTCGAGGGTTCAATTTAGCGCAGACTTGGCCAACAAATCACAACGTGAAGTATGGTTGGAAGGTGAGGCCTTTTTCGAAGTAGCGCATGATACCTTACATCCCTTTATCGTTCATACCCAAAAAGGTGCAATTAGAGTGCTGGGTACTACATTTAACGTAGCACAGCGGAATGAAGACCTAGAAGTTACTTTGGTAGAGGGCAGTGTACAACTTTCTCTACCAAATTCTACCAAAATCAATTTAAAACCGGGCGAACAGGCAACAGTGCTGAACAATACGATTGACCTAAAAAAAGCCGATTGGGAAACCGAAATTGCTTGGAAAACAGGGTTACTCGTC
>JAAFHO010000069.1 GCA_013297575.1 Chitinophagales bacterium | reverse complement strand
TCTAAAAACGCAATAGTTACGGGTACTTTTTTTACGGTTGTTTCATCGGATTCTACCGTAAATACAAAAGCCGTTTTGGCATTTCCTTCCACAATGGCTTCTATGGGTACCACTGCGTAACTACGCTGTTGTTGCGCTTTAATGTCCACCTGCGCAAAAAGTCCGGGCGCAAAACGTTTACCCTGTGGGCTCACTTTTATTTCAATCGGGTACAAGCCATTAGATGGATCAGCGGAGGCAGGTAGATCGGTGATTGTTCCTTTAAAAGTGGTTTCAGGATAGGCATCAAAATGGATATCTGCTGCTTGGCCTTTGTTGAGGCGCGCCCAATCGCGGTCGCTCACATCTACTTTTACAATCCAATCATTTTGGCCAGTTTCAAACAATACAAATAAAGGCATACCGGGGCCGGTCATTTCACCTTCATTCGCCAATTTTTTGATGATTGTACCACCGCGTACTGCCCGAATTTCGGAGTATTGCTTGTTAAAATTAGCAATACGCACCGTTTCTTTGGATACATCGCGGCCAGTAGTGGCATTTTGGAGCAATTCGAGGGTGGCGCTGCTGTCTTTGTACAATCCTTCTACGCGGGCTAGGTCGCGCTCCGCTTTCACCAAGCCCTGTTCTGCTTGGTTAACTTGTGCTTCAATTTCGGTTTTGTCCAACACGGCCAATAATTGACCAGCACGAACCACGTCGCCTTCATCGACAAAAATTTTGCGGATGATACCGCCAGTTTTGAACGAAAGCCGCTGCTCCGAAGTGGAAGTAAGTGTTCCACTGGCATGAATGGGCAGTGCAATATTTTTGAAATTTACAGCGGCTACACTAACAGGCACTAGGTCTGAATTAGTCGTTGCTGTTGGAATGGGCGCTTTGTCTTTTTGGCCGCATGCGACCAGAAAAAGGAGGGATAAAATGGATATATAACGCATATTGTGAGTTTTTCGATTAATTATTAGTTGCTTGCAAAAGCCCTTGGTGTGCTTGCAATACGCTCAATTTGGCCAATACAGTTTGGAGTTTTGCTATGGTGACGCGGTTTTGAGCATTGCTCCATTCGAGGTGTAATGCTTGTCCGGCGCGGTATTTATTATTTATAATTTTAAAGGCATCTTCAGCGGCTTTTTGTCCTTTTTCTCTACTGATTACTGCATTTTTTGCGCTTTGCAATTGATTCCAGCGGTCGGTTACTTGCAATGCTATTTGTTGTTGTACCTGCTCGATTTGGGTATTGATTTTATCCGAATCAATCCGGGCTTGCTGGGTTTTGCTGTTTTGTGCGCCACCGTCGTAAATATTATAGGTAAGTCCTACACGTGCTAGGATATAGGCTTGATCTTTAAATTTATACCCAAATCCTTGAAAACCAGTTTCGCCACCAATATAAAGATCGGGTAATTTTTTATTGGCCTTATTCATGTCCACAACGGTATTGCTAATGGACTTTCCAGTTTGTAATACTTCAAATTCTTTACGGTTACTAAGGGCGGTTTGGATGGCCTGTTCGCGTTCGTAGTTGGGAATGGCTTGCAATAATAACGTGGAATCGACTTTGATGTCCGATTGTAAGTCCCTGTTAATCAAGAAATTAAAATAGGATTTAGCAGTATTTTGTTTGGTTTGCAAGTCGAATATTTCCTGTTCGGTGGTACTGATTTCGTAATCAGCATCGGCCAATATTTCGCGGGTAGCCACATTGTTTTTGACCAATGATTCGTTAAAACGGCGTAATTCTGTTTGGACAGATTTAGCATTTACCCACACCTTTTCGGCTTCTATGGCTTGTAAAAACTGTAGATAAGCCAATCCGATAGTATAGCGTAATTCTTGTTCATAAGCGGCTTTTTGGGCGGCTTGGTTGAGGGTCATCAACTCTTTAATTTGGCGGTTGTACTTCAGATCAGTATTGTACAGCGGGTAAGCAAATTTGAATTTTGTTTCCTGAAAATTATTCGGCAAAAACTGGATTTGCTGGTTTTCAACGGTCGGGAAACTATTGGTTTGGGTCAATTGATTTAATGTAGCGTAAGCTGGATTTAGCAAATCACCAATTGGAAAGTCAAGTTTTCGACCACCAGCTGCAACAGTATAATTGGCTTCAAAATCCACCGTTGGATAAAAAAGCATTTTAGCCTGCCGAACGGCTTCCATGCTCTTTTTAATATCCAAGTCATGTTGTTTTAGGGTTAAATTATTCGTCAAACCCATTTGTATATATTCTTCCAAAATAGCGGAATTTTGCCCAATTGCTTGGCTTGAAAAATATAATATGTTTAATATCAGTAAAATATAAAAGCGCATATAGTTGAAAATTATAGTGCAAAGGACAGATAAATAAACGGGGTGGCATAATAGTTTCGGCTGAATGGTAGATTTTAGGGGATGAATAGTAGATTGGTTAAGCGAAGGCAACAAATGGAGTAATTGACGTGAAAAGTAAACCATACAAACAAAATTTAATTACTTTTGCGCTTCAATTAAGTATTGTATATTTCTTAAATAGCACTAGAGGATCAAAATGATCATTAGAACAGTAAGACAACAAGAACTCCCCTTTTTGAGCGAATTTTCAGAACTGACTTTCAGACATGCTTGGCAGGCGCAAAACGAATCGGATGCATTTGAGGCGTATTGCCAGAAGACATTTTCATTAGAACAGATTAAAAAAGAAGCAAATAGGACTGATACGGCATTTTACTTTGCGGAATTAGAAGATCGTTTGGTGGGTTATATAAAAGTAAACCAAAACGTATTGCCTGATCATTGGGTCAACCAAACAGATCGTGCTACCCAACTCGAACGGATTTATGTTTGCCCTTTAACACAAAGTAGAGGTGTTGGTAAAGCACTTTTAAATTTTGTGGAACACATCGCCAAAGAGCACCAACACAATTTTATATGGCTCACTGTTTGGCAGCAAGCGGTGCGTTCTATCGAGTTTTATCAAAAAAATGGTTTTGAAACCTGCGGAAGTAGTGATTTTTGGCTAGGGGATGAACGCCAAATCGATTGGGTAATGCAAAAACAGGTATAATTTAGAGGGCTTTCTTTTAAAAATTCTAGGTGCAGCGCACTGTAATATTTGTAGCAAAAATCGGTAAAATCAAGATTGAAGGTGCAGCGCACCGTAACATTAATTAGGGTTATTGTGGTATGATAATCAATTAGTTACATCGCAATATCCCTATTCAATATTGCGGTGCGCTGCACCTTCAAAACGCGGATATCTCACCATTGCTACAAATATTACGGTGCGCTGCACCTTTTATAAAAAAGCACTGGGTATAATTATGAGTGGCTGTGTCACAATAATTTAACATTTAATGTTTAGCGTTTAACATTTAAAATTTATCAATGTTAAATATTCAATGTTCATTTTTAAATATTCAATTACATACCACACAGCCCTTATTTCATCTACTAGCAGTTCAATCCTCCACACACCGAAAGGGTTTGGCCAGAGACATATTTACCCATATCCGATGCCAAATAAATACAAGCATTGGCGATATCTGCGCCCGAACCTAACCTACCTAATGGAATGGATTTCAAATAGTTATCCTTTGTGCTTTCGTCCAAAACAGCGGTCATTTCTGTTTCAATAAAACCCGGAGCAATAGCATTGCAACGGATGCCACGCGAGCCATATTCTTTTGCAATGGACTTTGAAAAAGCAATAATACCCGCCTTTGATGCGGCATAATTTGCCTGACCTGCTTGCCCAAATACACCAACCACCGAGCTCATATTTATCACACTGCCCCCACCCGCTTTCATCAGGTGTTTGAGGGCATGTTTTGTCATATTAAATACCGATTTGAGGTTAGTTTGGATCACATCGTCCCATTGTTGTTCGGTCATACGGAGCATCAATGTATCTTTTGTGATGCCTGCATTATTGACCAAAATATCAAGGCGGCCAAAATCGGCGACCACCTGAGTAATGAGTGCCGCGGCTTGGTCAAAATTGCCTGCATCGCTTTGGTAAGCGCGAACTTTATCGCCCAATTCCTGCGCCAATGCTTCCGAACGCGCCGCAGAGCCTTCAGAAACATAAGTAAATGCGACAAATGCACCTTGTGCCGCCAATCCACGTACAATGGCTTCTCCAATACCGCGCGCTCCGCCGGTAACAATGGCTACTTTTCCTTCTAGTAATGACATGTTGTTGATGTTTGTTAGTTAACTTTGCCGCGCAAATTTGAGTAATATTATAGACCTATTTGTAAAAAAATTAAAAATATTGAAATCTGACGCATATTCTGCACTCCGCATCCCCGATTTTAGGCGTTTTTTGTCGGCACGCCTCATCACCACCCTAGCCACGCAGATGATGTCGGTATCGGTCGGCTACCTGATGTACGAATTAACCCGCTCCCCTTTGATGCTCGGTTATATCGGTTTATCAGAAGCCATTCCAGCCATTAGTGTCAGCCTGATCGCGGGGCATTTGATCGATAAATACAACCGAAAAGTAATCATCGCCTGTTGTATTGGGCTGCTCCTTACCAGTGCTGCTGTGCTGTTGTTTTTGGTACATCAAATTGGTATTTTACCCAATCAAGTCTTGATATACAGCATTTTTGGGGTAGTTTTTTTGACAGGTATAGGTCGCGGTTTTGCTAGTCCGGCCAATTTTTCATTTTTACCACAATTGGTCAGCAAAGAAAATCTTTCCAACGCCATTACTTGGGGCAGCACAACATGGTCGGTGGCCAGTATTACAGGCTTAGGCTTGGGCGGTTTGCTCTATGGTTATCTGGGGGTACAAACGACATTTATGGTGATCTGTTCCTTACTATTTATAGGTTTGATGTTTTTGTTGAGTATCGGTTCGCGACCAGTTCCAATCACAAATACTTCCGAAAAAGCGTGGACGCGGATCAAAGCAGGTTTGGCTTTTGTGTACGGCAACAAACTTATATTTGCCGCCTGTGCCCTGGATTTATTTTCGGTATTATTTGGTGGAACCGTGGCTATTTTACCCGTTTTTGCTAAAGATATACTATTTGTGGGGCCGGAAGGATTGGGTTGGCTACGCGCCTCTATGTCCATTGGGGCTATTGGGATGGGCTTTTTGATTGCGCATCGGAATATGGGCAAAAACGCAGGAAAAATAATGTTGGCGTGTATTGCAGGTTTTGGTATCTGTATGATAATGTTTGGGTTATCGAAATATTTTTGGCTGTCTTTTGCTTGTTTATTGGTCGCTGGCATGCTCGATGAGGTCAGCGTTTTTGTGCGTTCATCATTGATCCAACACCAAACACCAGACCACATGAAAGGCCGCGTATCATCGGTTAATTCAATTTTTATCACTTCCTCTAACGAATTGGGAGCATTTGAAAGTGGATTAGCGGCAGAACTAATGGGGACAGTACCTTCGGTGGTATTTGGTGGCTGCATGACGTTGCTCATCGTCCTCTTTACTTGGGTAAATGCGCCCAAATTGAGGGATTTAGATATAAATACAATTAAATAAATATGAAAAACGCAATTGTTATTGGAGCATCATCAGGCATTGGCTTGGAATTGGCTCGGTTGTTAGTCAAAGAAGGCTATACCACGTATATCACGGGGCGGCGCGAAGAAAAATTAAAGGATTTGCAGGCCGAAATGCCCGAAATGTACCGGATTAAGGTATTTGATATCACAGATTTGGAGGCTTCCAATACAGCATTTGATGCGATGTGCGCCGATTTAGGCGAAGTGGATTTAGTTGTAGTCAACTCCGGCTGGGGCGATATAAACAAAAAATTGGATTGGAACATTGAGCATACCGTGATTCAAACCAATGTAGTAGGCGCAGCCAATATGTGCGTACGCGCTATGCACGTTTTTTATAAACAAAACCGTGGACATTTGGTGGGTATTTCCTCTATTGCGTCGTTGATTGGCGGGCGGTTAAACCCAGCATACAATGCCTCTAAAGCCTTCTTATCCAATTATTTACACGGTTTGTACCTCACTGTTCAATCGCGTAAACAACCGATTACGGTCACCGATATACGCCCAGGTTTTGTAAAAACAGACCTTGTAAAAGGCGATAAAATATTTTGGATGCAGCCGGTTGAAAAAGCGGCGCGCCAAATTTTGGATGCCATAAAAAAGAAAAAAAGGATGGCCTATATCACCAAACGCTGGACGTTGTTTGGATGGTTGATGCGTTTTGTCTCGGGTTGGGCGTAATTGCGTTTAAAAAAACGAAATGACCAACAAAAACAGGACTAAATATATCCAAAGTATATCCAAAAAATGCCAATATAGCGTCAATAACCGCAGTTTGAGGCGTTTTTCTGGATCGGAGAAATACACAAGTACCGACACTGGTTCTACCATTACTTTTTTGGCAGTTCGTAGGAAAAGGTAGATAAATGGCAACCCCGCCACCACGTGCATGAGGTGTACAAAAGAAATCACGTACAAATACCCCGATGCCGTAGAAGAACCCAAACCTACGCTGTTCATCGTAAACAACCAATACCAAGTCATGGCTTGTAGTACCAAAAACAGTAACGATAACCAAATTGTGTACTTAAGTAGATTTTGATACCCTTCTGTATCGTCATTGATATAGGCCTTTTTAGCCTGTATCATGGTATAACTACTGCTTAAAAGTACAACTGTATTAACGATAAACATCGCTGGCACCGAAATCGTATCAATATTATTGGTAATTTTGGTATATGCGTAAGCAATAGTAAGTGCTAAAAACAACATACTCAGACCCAATAGCAGGATCATCAACATCACGTTGTTGGGGTGGAACATAAATTGCTGATCCTCGCGTTCTTGTGCAGTCATTACTCGTGGTATAATTTTACTGGATGGATAGTTATATTTCGGCTCTGTAGGTTTTGTGCATGAAAATCGCATAGCGTCCAATAAATCTGCGCACAAAACCTAACGACGCTCCGTATATATTTTGACAATTGGATACTAAACCGCGTATATGGAAGGATTGTTTACGAACAGGTAAAGACAAATTTATTTTGTGTGATGTTCGTCAATAAGTCTGCAATTTTTATTTTAAATTCAATATTTCACTTTATATTTGCCACCATATTTCACCTTTTTATCTTTCAATCCAATGAAAAAACTGTACCAACCGATTTTAATAATAAGCCTACTGACATTTACGCTCCAGTTAAATGCTCAAGATCCACGATTTTCACAATTTTACGCATCTCCTTATACCCTTAATCCTGCATTGACGGGTATTTTTAATGGCCAATGCAGGACGACAGTAAATTACCGCGACCAATGGAATAGCGTACTGACTTCAGTTCCTTTCCGCACTTATGCCGTTTCGGGCGAGTACCGCCGCGCTTTGGCCTCAGATGATTATGTAGCATTTGGTATAGGTGCACTCCACGATGATGTGGGTACGGCGCGTTACCAGCAAAATAAAGCCCATTTGGCTTTTTCTTTTTTGAAACAATTGTCGGGTGGTCGCAACCGCACGGAGCATTATCTTTCAGCGGGTGCGCAAGTAGGTTTTGGCCAAAATTCAATTGACTGGAGCCGTCTTTGGTTTAGCCGTCAATACGATGCCAATACAGAGCAACCCGATTTGGGCGCTGGTAATGGCGAAACATTTGGTGCCGGGAATACGCCATTGTACCCTGATTTTAATGCCGGATTGTTGTGGTATATGATTTTCGATAACGGCGGTTTCTTTTACTTGGGTGGTTCAGCACACCACTTGACCGAGCCTAAAATTACTTTTATGCAAACCAATAATTCGGTACTTTACCGCCGTTGGTCAGGCCAAATAGGTGGACAATTGCCGGTAAGTGAAGTGCTTAGCATTTTACCAGCAGTGCAAGTAATGAAACAAGGACCATCGTTTGAAACAGATTTGGGCTTTAATGTCCGATATTCCAATAACGACCTCAACGAATTAGCCTTGCGGGCTGGCGCATTTACCCGTATCGGTAATCGCCTCAACAAAGGGATACAAGCAGATGCAGTCACCATCGTTACCATGCTCGAAATGAACCGATTTATGGTTGGTTTGAGTTACGACCTTACCGTGTCTTCGTTGAAGCGCGCCAACAATGCCCGTGGCGCATTTGAAGTGTCGCTCACTTATGTACATCCTGAGCATCGTCGCTCTAAAGTAACCTGTCCAAAGTTTTAATGGCCACCGTTCAGCAGCGTATCATATTTGGATTAAAAGTTAGGCAATTTCGACAAGAAAAAGGCTGGAATTTTGATGAATTAAGCCGTCAGTGCGGTATTTCAATTTCGTACCTCAACGAAATTGAAAAAGGTAAAAAATATCCATTGGCTGAAAACCAAACCAAACTAGCTGATGCCTTAGGCGTAAGTCGGGAAACTTTGGTATCGCCGGTATTGACCAAACAATATGGTCCATTGGGCGACTTGCTGCAAAGTAATTTTTTGAACGAACTTCCACTCGAACTTTTTGGTATCGAATTACAGCAAGTCGTAGAAATTATTGCTAAAGCACCCGATCGGGTCAATGCATTTATCTCTGCACTGCTGGAAATTGCGCGAAACTATTCGCTCCGCGACGAAAACTTCTTCTTTGCAGCCTTACGCGCCTATCAGGAACTCCACATGAACTACTTCGAGGATATCGAAGCAACAGCGGCTGCGTTTGTGGAGCGGCACCAAATAAATACAAAAGCCCCCGTTACTTACCCTGAAATAAAGCATGTACTCACCACCATATACGGCTATACCATTGAGGAGCAAGGACTAGCCAAGTACCCTGATTTGTTGGGTATGCGGTCTGTTTTTGTGCCTCGAAAAAAAATGTTATTGCTCAATCCAAAACTGACAGAGCAACAACGTACATTTCAATTGGCCAAGGAATTGGGCTTTAACGCACTCGCCCTCAAAGAGCGACCTTTGGCGAGTTCGATGATTCGTGTGACGAGTTTTGAGGAAACCCTCAATAATTACAAGGCAGGCTACTTTGCCGTAGCTATTTTGGTCAATCAAGATGTGTTTAAAGAAAAATTGAACCAGTTTTTTGCTCAAAAGACGTGGGATGATACGTTCTTTTTATCCCTTTTGCAGCGTTTTGATGTGAGTCCAGCCGTTTTATTTCAACGTTTCAATATTATTTCTTCTGGATTTGATATACGTAAAATATTCTTTTTCAGAACAATACACCGAGTTAATGCCAATAAGTTTGAAATTGACAAGGAATTGCATTTGAACCGCCGCCACCAACCCCACTCCTCGGGGCTGGCCGAGCATTATTGCCGCCGGTGGCTTTCTATTGCCTTACTCAACGACCTTTCTTTGCAGCATTCCGGTGAGCAAAAAATCGTAGCAGGTATTCAACGTGCCACTTTTGCCGATTCTAACGAGGAATACCTTTGCGTGGCATTAGCTCAGTCGGGATTCCCAACAGAAGATACAAATGTGAGCGTAATGCTTGGTATTTTGATCGACAATAACGCACGCAAAAGTATCTCATTTATAGACGATCCCGCTATTCCAAGGACTAAGGTAAATGTGACGTGCGAACGTTGTGCCATCATGGATTGCAAAGAACGAAGCGCGCCGCCAGTAGCCATTATACGAAGGGAAGAACGGAAAAAAACATTGGACGCATTGAAAAAATTGGTTGGGTAGGTAATTATTTTTTCGATTGCCTCACGAGCATAGAGAGGCAATCGAAAAACAAATTTATAACGCAGGAAATAACGCGCCATAGGTTACCGCACCAGCAATACCACCCAAAATAGGTGCAACGACAGGGATCCAGGCATAGCCCCAATCAGAACCGCCTTTGCCAGCAATGGGCAAGATCGCGTGCGCGATGCGCGGACCTAAATCACGAGCAGGATTAATAGCATAACCCGTAGATCCGCCCAAAGAAAGACCAATAGCCAAGATTAGTGCCCCAACCGCCATAGGATTTAAGCCCTCGGCAAATTTGTTGGCACCTAAAGCAGAAAGACCAAATAATAGCACAAATGTGCCGATAAATTCACTGATTAAGTTGCTTGTTGTATGCCGAATCGCTGGTGCTGTGGCAAATACCGCCAGTTTTGCACCTTGGTCTTCGGTACGTTCCCAATGTGGTAAATACTGTAACCAAACCAACACCGATCCAAGAATTGCACCGAGCATTTGAGCTATGATATAAGGTGCTACATTGGCCCAATCAAACTTACCCGTAACGGCCAAAGCGATCGTAACTGCGGGATTTAGGTGGGCACCGCTTGCCGCACTCGCTACAAATACACCCATAGTAACGGCCAATGCCCAAGCAATAGAAATGACAAGCCAGCCCGCATTTTCGCTTTTTGAGCCGCGCAGTAGTACGCCAGCGACAACACCATTGCCCAATAGGATAAGCAAGGCTGTTCCAATAAATTCTGCGGTAAATCCATTCATAATTTAGTAAATAGTGATAAAGTGGTTAACGAATTGTGATAGAACTATGTAATTTTTTATCGAATTTTTTCTTTAAAATGAGTGATTAGTGCTTTGTATTGGGCGATATGTTCAGATTTTTTTTCAGCAGTCCAGCCTAATTCGTCCCCCAATAATTGACCTACTCTTTCGGTGGCAGTCATTGTAGCATCCCAGTCCATAATTTCGAGGCGAATCCTGTGCGCAAAGAAATCGCGGATCGTGCAAACCATTTCGTATCGAGCCGTATAAACCACCTCTGCTTCAATGAAAGGATAAGTCGCTGAAATACGCGCGCCCAATGCCGGGTGCATTTCAATAATTTCGACAACAAAAGGCCAATTTGTACCATAATTCAGGTTCAAATGCTCACAAATATCTTGATCCAAACCTGTTTTTGCTTGTATATTTCGCCAATCATCCTTTACAAATCCTTCTCCGCCAACGAGTACATGTTGCTCAGTAGTACAGGACTTAGTAACGCCTAAGTATTGGCAAATATCGTCTATGGCATCTTTGGCCATAAGCCGATAAGTGGTCCATTTACCCCCTAAGAGACTAAATAAATTTGAAGTGGGGTCAAATTCTACTTCATGGTCACGGACAAGCCCTTTGGTTGATTTTCCATCTGAAATAATCAACGGCCTCAAACCCCCAAAACCAGCCAAAACCATATCGGGACTTACATCCTTGTCTATATACGGGCGCAATGTCTCCAATAAATAATCCACTTCTGAGCGTTCTAAAATGGGTTCTTTATCCCCGCCATGATAATCTTCATCTGTAGTACCCAATAGTAATTTATCACCAAAAGGAATAGCAAAAACCACGCGTCCATCGGGTGTTTTAGGGATCAAAAGCGCGTCTTTACCACCGAGTACCTGCAATGGTAAAATGGCATGTACTCCTTTAGATGGACGGATGCGTTTGGTCAAACTCTTATTGGCAGCCAAACGGATATGATCGGCATAAGGCCCTGTGCAATTAAGAAATACTTTCGCCTTAATGACGTGTAAAGCACTATCCAATTCGTCTTTTAAGTAGGCTCTAGTCAGTTTTTCATCCCCATCAACGGAGAAAGAGATAACACCTAAATGATTGATAACCAATGCACCAGCCTTATTTGCACTTTGCGCCAGCGCGAGCGCATAACGAGCATCGTCCAATTGGCCATCATAATAAAGGACAGCACTGTGCATTTTACGGCTAATGCCCGGAATACGTTGTAGCACCGTTTTTTTGCTCAACCATTCGCTTTTCGGCAACGTATCTTTACTGGATGCAAACCAAGCATATATCTTGAGACCAATAGTAAAATATAACCCTTCGATCCAACTAAAGACGGGTGTTACCAAGGCCAATGGCCGCGACAAATGGGGCGCATTGGACAATACACTGTGGCGTTCTTCCAAACCGTGGCGTACTTGTTTGAGTTGGGCAAAATCAAAATTTTTGAATGCTTGCTCCAGATAACGCACACCGCCGTGTATCAATTTTGTACTGCGGGAGGACGTACCGGCTGCAAAATCTGATTTGTCCACCATCACTACTTTTAGCCCACGTAAGGCCGCATCCAGCGCACACCCTGCACCCGATGCTCCTGCGCCTATAATACAGAGATCAAACTCTTCCTCCGATAAACGGGTTAATTGTTTAGAACGAATCATGTTTGTTGTTTTGTTTTTACTTGTTTCTAACGCTTTTCTAAAGTCCTTGCTGCCACCGCCATGCATCTGCTAAAGATTCTTCTAAGGTACGTTTTGCTTTCCAGTCCAGTTTTTGGGTCGATTTTGTGACATCAGCATAGATAGAAGGAATATCACCCATACGGCGTTTTCCAATGGTATAAGGTAAAGGCTTACCAGTCACTTTTTCAAAGGCTTTAATGATTTCTAAAACGCTGTTTCCTTGCCCTGTACCCACATTGATCTCATCAAAATGTGTAGGCAATGGAAGATCAAACAAACGTTTTATCGCCGCAACATGCGCTTCTGCTAAGTCCATTACGTGGATATAATCTCTGATGCAAGAGCCATCAGGCGTATCGTAATCATTACCATAAACGGTGAGTTCGGGACGGATGCCAGCAGCCGTTTGAGTGACAAATGGAACAAGGTTATTAGGGGTACCGGTTGGCAATTCACCAATTAGCCCTGTAGGATGCGCTCCAATAGGATTAAAATAACGCAATGCAATGACTTTCAAAGGGTTACCCGTTGAAACTAAATCCCTGAAAATTTCCTCACCAATCCGTTTGGTATTGCCATATACCGACATGGCAGGCTTGATCGGTGTATCTTCTGTTACCGGCAATTGGTCGGGGTTGCCATATACTGTGCAAGAAGAGGAGAAAATAAGGTGTTGCACGCCAGCAGGGATCATTGTTTCCAATAAGGCCAAAATTGAATCCAAGTTGTTCCGATAATATTTTAATGGATACGCCATGGATTCACCTACCGCTTTAAAAGCAGCAAAATGAATCACTCCATCTATTTTTTCAGTATCAAAAATAGCTTGTAATGCGGTAGTATCGCAACAATTTTGGTCATAACAAGTAATTCGTTTGCCCGTAATTTTTTCTAACCTTTCCAATACCATTGGGTTAGAGTTAGAAAAATCGTCGATAATAACAGGGTTAAATCCTGCTTCGTGCAAAGCAACAACGGTATGGCTACCAATAAATCCGGCACCGCCTGTAACTAAAATATTCATAGATCGTCTAAATTATCAATTGAGGGCGAAATATCCGATAATTATTGGTAAATCTACCTAAGATAGTGGTTAAAAAATAAAGTATCTATCCTTTATTGCTCTTTATCTGCATAATTTCCATTTTTCCACATCTTCACCTCTAAAAAAGTCCCTTTTCTAAAACTATTTATATCGGATTGTTATTTTATTATTTACTCGTTCCTAGACCTAAGAAGGTATTTTGTCCAAAAAAAATCAATAATAGTACATTGTCCCTATATTTGCGACGTTATTGTTGCTTATAAAAATGGCAACTCATTTTCAATTACAATATTTCTTGATGAAGAACTTAAAAAAATTCTATTTATTCGCACTCTTGGCTAGTGCTTTAACTTTTACAGGATGCTTAAATATACTGGAGGAAGTCGTTTTTAAAAAAGACGGTGGCGGCTCTTATTCCATGATAATGGACATGAGCGAGATGAAAAGTATGATGGACATGTTTAAAAATATGGCACCACCAAAAGAAGGCGATGCACCTGTTAAGGAAGGCGATGAAAAGGATATCAATACCGAAGATATTAAAACGCAAGAAAACCTTACGATCAAAACGGATGAAGATGTTGCACCAGCAGAAGAAGAGAATCCGGCAGATATGTCTAAGATGGGCGAGCAACTCACGGGTGGCGTAGCCAAATCACTCAAAGGCGTTTCTGGTATTTCAAATGTGGTGGAAATCAACGACACAGCCGCTTTCAAATTTGGTTATACTTTTGATTTTGTCAATGTAGAAGCACTTAATAAGGCGATCAAGATCATTAACAAAGAAAAATACGATGCCAAAGCCGAAGAAACCTTTAAATATAATGGAAAAAGTTTCGAGCGTTTGGGTGCTGCTAATATTGGAGAAGAACTCAAAAAAGCACTTAGCGAAGGCGATGAATCGGGTCAAATGGATATGATGAAGTCCTTTTTCACCGAAATGGCTTATACACAGGTCTATCGCTTCCCAGATCGTACGGTAAAAAAGTCCAGCAATGATCTTTCCGAAATTTCCGACGGAGGACATACTTTGACCATCAAAATAAAGCCTTTTAGCGAGGACGAAAAGATGAAAAAAGCAGATGTGGCTACTGCGGTTAAATTAAAGTAAAAGAACTATTTGCGAGCCTCTCACTGTGAGATGATCTAATTATTCCGCACAAATAAACTTTTAACTTTGTGCAGTTATAGGAAAAAAATGGTAACT
>JAAFHO010000689.1 GCA_013297575.1 Chitinophagales bacterium | reverse complement strand
CGTTGGCCTTTACAGCCTCGGTAATTTCATGGCGTAAAGAAAGGATCTCTGCCTGTTTCTTAATGGCCACAAAAGCACGGATACTTCCTTCTACGGTACGTGTCAGGGAGGTCATAAAATCCTTTTCACTCATAAAGCGAAAAGCAACCTTCTGGATAGTCGCTTCAGAGTTTTCCATCACCGCAAAAAGCAAAAGCGACGTGAAATGCACGTTTGCTTGGTCAATAGTCACTGCCTGAAAGGACATTTCTACCGCCCTGTTTTGAATGGAAATACGCTTAAATACCTGTTCGATCAGCGGTATTTTAAAGTTCAGTCCTGGATAAAGCGTTCTGCTATATTTTCCAAAAATAGTGGTAACCGCCACTGTTCCCTGCTGCACTGTTACAATAGCGGTAGCCGCCGCAGCGACCAGCAATAGAATAATAATACTTGAAACTTCCATATTTTGAAATGGTTAAGATTACAGTTGCCCGCAATCAGCAATGATAACTTTTTGTGAAGTTGCACCACTTCGGCTGCCTACGGCCTCCATTTTTACCACTACATCATAGCCGTCAATAACTTGGCCAAATACAACGTGGTTGCCATTGAGCCAATCTGTTGGTATAGTGCAGATAAAAAACTGAGAACCATTGGTATTTCTTCCGGCATTGGCCATGGAAAGTATGCCTGGGCCAGCGTGGTTGCCTGCTTTGCCTGCAAATGATTCATCGGCGAATTTCATACCATAAATAGACTCGCCGCCTGTACCATTGCCGGCTGTGAAATCGCCGCCTTGGCACATAAACTGCTGGATAATACGGTGAAAACCGCTGCCCTTAAAGTGTAATGGCTTACCCGAATTACCAATGCCTTTCTCGCCTGTGCACAGCGCACGGAAGTTCTCGGCAGTAAGTGGAACAGCATCGGCGAATAGTTCAAAGGTAATGCGGCCTGCTGGTGCATCGCCGATTTGGATATCAAAAAAAACCGTTGGATTGGCTGGATTAGGTGTTACTGGAGTGATGTAATTAGACATTTTGTGCTGATAATAAATGAAATGAAGTGTTTAGGGCAAAATAGTAGTCATGCACTAAATCAACGCAAAGAAACTGCTTTTTGGCCACTTAGTGGTGTTTTTTTGAATTTGGTTACCAAAACTTAGATAGCACACGGATTTACCTGTTTTCGCATCATAAAAATCCGCTTTTCAAAGAAACCCTTTTAAAGCCGTGTGCGACCTAAGTAAGTATAAAGCGTTTTTTTAACCAATAATCTTTTTGTACGCGCTGTCTTGCCCTTTGGCGGCCCGTTTTTGAGCATAGTGCGCCTGATTTGCGATATAAATCGTCTTGCTAAATTGTACGGCTACTTTCCCCGTCTCATCAAAATACTCCAAAGGCAACACCAAATCCATTTCGTTTTGTTGGGCAACCGTGGCACGGATATGTACAAGCTGTTCATCGGTAACCAAACATTGTGCAATAAGTCGTTTGCGCGCTGGGCGGACAAACCGAATAGTGGCCGCTTTGTCCCATACCACGTAATCTTTACCTAGAATTTGTTGTATCTGCAACATAAAGATCGGGTCAATACTACTATAAATACTGCCACCAAAGATGGTATTGAGGATATTTCGGGTAAGTATATTGCGGGTAAGCAAAATATGTGCTTCCTGAAAATCGGCACTTAAAAACTTAACCCTTGCACCCGTAGCCTTGTACATCGGATAAATATTGAACAAATAACGGTACCAAAAAGAGCGACGGCTCTCGGTTCGGTGTGTAGTAAATAGTGTCATAATGGCTCAACACCTGAATTTTAAAATGGTTGTGAAAACTTTTTGTTTTAAAATAAGTTTTTTATTTCAACCTTTACTTACTACTTTTGCCCCCGAAATATTATACTTATGCTCAAAAGGCTGCATATCCGCAATTACGCACTGATCGACGAACTCGATATCATTTGTTCTGAACACCTCACCATCATCACAGGTGAAACTGGTGCAGGTAAATCTATATTATTAGGTGCGCTGGGACTGATTATGGGCGAACGCGCCGATAGTAAGATATTTTATAATGACCAAGAAAAATGCGTGGTAGAAGGTTTTTTTGAAGTAAAAGGCTACGATTTGCGCGCTTTTTTCAATGACCATGAATTGGATTATGATGATGAAGTAGTTATTCGCAGAGAATTATCGCCTGCCGGAAAAAGCCGTGCATTTATCAACGATACGCCTGTAAATAATCAGGTTTTGCAACGACTGACTGAGAATTTGGTGGATTTACATCAGCAGTTTGATACACTGGATATCCACAATGTCAATTTTCAGTTGCGGATGATCGATGCTTTAGCCGATAATTCAGAGCCGTTGAAAGCATATCGGGAGGGCTATAAAAAATATGCCACCGACCGCCGCAAACTCACCGATATGATAGAGCGCAGCCAAAATGGAGCCAAGGAAATGGAATTCCTCAAGTTTCAATTGGAAGAACTCCGACAAGCTGATCTCGTACTGGGCGAACAAGAAAAACTCGAAAAGGAGCAATCTCGGCTTGCTAATGCCGAAGATATAAAACGAACTTATGGCGCGGCTTACAACAGTATGGCCGAAGCCGAGGTGAATATGGTAGGGCAAGTGCAAGAAATAGCGCGTTCGTTGCAAGCTACCCGGAAAATTTCGGGCGAATTGAACGAAATTAGCGAGCGTTTAGAGGGTATTTTGGCCGAAATGCAGGAACTCGCCAAGGATTGTGAACGTATTGCAGAACGGACAGAATTTGACCCGCAGCGTATTGCAGAAGTAGAGGATCGGCTTAATGTTTTGTACAAACTCCAAAAAAAGCACAATGTGGGTGATACCGCGGCATTATTGCAATTGCAGGATGAATTGGAGCAACAAACAGGTGGTTTTACTGATCTCGGTGCTGCGATAGCGGCCTTGGAAAAACAAATTGCCCAACAAGAAACCCAATTACGCAAAGCCGCCGCCGAAATGGGAAAACGCCGCCGTGGTGTTGTGGCGGGTTTTGAAAGCAAAGTACAATCGATGCTCGCTATGTTGTCTATGCCGCATGCGCGCCTAAAAGTAGATGTTGAAAGCACCGAAAATCTTACGCCTACTGGCACCGATGATGTCCAATTTTTGTTTGCTACCAACGTGGGTAGTAAGTTTTTACCGATAAAAGATGTGGCTTCAGGCGGTGAATTATCCCGCCTCAACCTGTGTACCAAAAGCATTGTGGCAGATGCTATTCCATTGCCAACGCTAATTTTTGACGAAATTGATGCAGGGGTAAGTGGCG
>JAAFHO010000688.1 GCA_013297575.1 Chitinophagales bacterium | reverse complement strand
CCGATCTATTAAAAGTCAGTGCTCCTATAGCGACGAGGGCTGTAATTTCGCCCAAAGAATGTCCGGCAGCGGCATCGGGTTGAAAAAGCGATCCTGCTATTTTGGCACGGATAATACTTTCGAGGAATACAGCGGGTTGTGTCACCTTGGTTTGGGTTAAGTCCTCTTTTGTGCCATCGAACATGATATTGGTAATATTCCAACCGAGTATATCATTGGCTTGGTCGAACAAATCTTTTGCTTCAGAATTAGTTTCATACAATTCTTTACCCATTCCTTCAAATTGGGAACCCTGCCCCGGGAAAACATATCCTTTCATAAATTTATTATTTTTGTAACTATTTTTGAATCTTAAAAACCACTTGCATAGCGGCCCACAACTTAGTTTTCATGTTTTTATCCGACTCGAGGAGTGTTAACCGATCTGCGAATAAAAAGTTGGTATTTTGGAAGAAAAGAGGTTGATAAAATTTGGTTTCGATGTGCAAACATAATTGATCTGGCTGAATTCCAAAAATCAAAACCTGCTCAGGCATCCTCTTTTTTATTTCTTGCATAATATTTACGCTTTTGTGATCTAAAACTTGAATGATCAACGTATCTTGCATCAAATTTAGTTTAGCAGCACCCAGCATCTTTTCCAAAAAGGGCAGCGTGCTGTCATAATCAACAGCGGGCAAAATGAGCATGACTTTTTGAGCATATTGCCCCTCCATTTTCAGTACATCTGAAGCGTCATTAACAATAAACAGCAAATCGTCTTTAGAAAACATAATATTCGGACATGAAATGATTATCAATTTTGCGGCAAAGATGCGAATAAAATTCTCTACCCAACATAAAAAAAACTGTAAAACAAAATTTTATTTTGACAATTAAGTAAATTAATCTTATCTTTGCTGCGAAATTACTCCGTCTTTTTGATATGGATAGCATTTGAATGTATTTTTATATTGCTAATCAATTCGTTATCATTAACGTCGTAAAAATCAACAGTTTCAGGTTCATTCTAAAACGCTTCAAAACATTTATCAAACTATGGCAAAAAAGTATTCGGTTAAAGTAACCCCGACTTCAAAGTCGAAATTATCTACTGTCGACTTCACTAATATTCCGTTTGGAAAAGTGATTTCCGATCACATGTTTGTAGCAGATTACGACGGTCAGCAATGGGTCAATCCACGTATCGAAGCATTTGGCCCGTTGGAAATGACACCTGCGAATTTAGCATTACATTATGGTCAGAGTATTTTTGAAGGGATGAAAGCCTCTAAAATAGGCAGTGAACCATTTTTGATGCGCCCTGAAATGCACGCCCGCCGCCTCAACCTTTCAGCAGAGCGGATGTGCATGCCTAGTTTCCCTGAAGATCTGTTTATTCAGGCCTTGGAAATGCTTGTTGACTTGGATCGCGCATGGATTCCTGAGACAGAAGGTTACTCTTTGTACATTCGTCCTGTTATGTTCGCCACCGATGAGTATTTTGGTGTACATGCATCTGAAAAGTATAGGCTGGTAATCTTTACTGGTCCGGTAGGCCCTTATTATGCCAAACCAGTATCCTTGTGGGTAGAGGAAGTATTTACCCGTGCTGCCCAAGGTGGTGCAGGCGAAGCAAAGTGTGCAGGCAACTATGGCCCAGCACTATTGCCCGCTCACCGCGCTAAAATGGCTGGTTACGATCAGGTGATGTGGATGGATGCCGTTGAGAAAAAATATGTACAAGAAGTGGGTACCATGAACCTTTTCTTCTTTATGGATGGAAAAGTAATAACGCCTACAACTACTGGAACTATCCTACGCGGCATTACACGCGATACCTTTATTACTTTATTGAAAGATTGGGGTTATACTGTTGAAGATCGTTTGTTGAGCATCAATGAGATCGCTGATGCTTATGGACGCGGAGCATTAGAAGATTGCTTTGGTGCAGGTACCGCTGCGGTTGTGAGCCATGTGAGTTCGATCACTTGGCGCGAACGTCGGATGGAATTACCTCCGGTCGATGAGCAACACCGCCCAGTGAGTTTCCGTTTGAAAAACTACTTGAATCGTTTACGCAACGGTTTAGAAAGCGATAGCAAATACCAATGGTTGCACTCTTGCGCCAATTCGGGCGTAATGGAAGCATTGGAACAAAATTCAGTAAATGCTTAAGTGCATAAATTTCTGGTTTAAAACTATTTAAGAGCAGGCTTTCCGAAAAAATCGGAAAGCCTGCTTTTTTTTGATAAAAATTATTTACATCCGTACATTTTTTCTTTAACAAAAGAGTCTTACTCACTTGCCAATGTCAAAAAGTTGAAATTAGTGCATCAATGCTTACTTCTTACTTTTTTTCGCCAAAAAAAGTAGGCAAAAAAGGCTGCGGCTGACGAAAAATGCTGCGACGGTCACCGACGCATGGAGGTGTTGCTTTCGAGTTACGGCGGCGCCAAAAAAAACTCGCCGCACTATCGAGCAGAGGCTATGCCTCTCATAGTTTGTTTGGCTCAAACACTTTTTGGCTTCATCCGCCTCCACTCGAGCAAAAACGGCATTTTTCTAAGGCCGGTTTTGCCACACTTGGGTACTATACTGTATGCCAAATCTCAAAGTAAATTACCCAAAATAAAAGTGTATGGTAGCAAAAAAAATTACGATCTTTGCGCACCAAAAACGAAATGAGGTAACGTATTCATTTTAACCCACCGATTTATGACAAGAGCACTAATTATTGAGGATGAGCCAGAAAGCGTTGAGAACTTACGCAGCCTGCTAAAGACCTATTGCCCCGAAGTAGAAGTTATTTCTACTGGCGGTTCCAATGCTGATTTGATAAAATTGGCCTCCGAGGATAGCGGTAACCAATACGATGTTGCATTTTTGGATGTAATGCTTCCCGACGGTTTGATTTTTCAGGGATTGAACCAATTGGACGAAATCCCGTTTGATATTATCTTCGTCACTGCTTTTGATAAATACGCACTTACTGCGTTTGATTTCTCGGCGATTGATTATGTACTCAAACCAATAGAACCGGTTGATTTACAACGTGCTGTGAGCCGAATTAGTCTGAACAAAAGCGGACGCACGACCAAGGAACGCTTAGAGGTGCTGCAGCAGAATTACGCACCCAATACCACAAACCCTTTTGAGAAAATTGGTATTTCGGCGGTGGAAGGTATTCATTTTATCCGACTAACCGATATTGTGCGGCTGGAAGCAGAAGATAATTATACGCATTTTTTTGTGGTGAGTGGCGAAAAAATAACCACCGCCAAAACGATAAAAACGTACGAAGATGTGCTTACTA
>JAAFHO010000687.1 GCA_013297575.1 Chitinophagales bacterium | reverse complement strand
GGCTTCGATCACAATACGCTCGTGGATCATTTGAGAAAGCGTTTTCCCTGCGTATTTTTGAGCAACATTATTGAGTTGCCGGGCGGTAACAAACAGTATTTTTGCATATTCCTCTACTTGATGTTTGGAAGCATAATTTTGCTCAATAGCGATCTGTAATTGTTGAAAAAGATCGAGTAATGGCGTTTTTTCTGGTGGATTGACTTGTTGTATTTCCACCCAATCTTGACAACGACAAAGGAATATATTCAAATACGATTGTAAAATTCGCTTTTTTTGGGGACTATAATTTGCAAATTCCTTCAACATAGACTCAACGTATTGTAAAAGGTGTGCAAATCCCTCCTCGGGTAGTGTAAGCGTTGGATTCCCTGTTTTGTTATAAAAAAGTGGATATTGGAACAAAAAATCGGTACTATCGGGCGAAATTGCAAAAAAATCGGTACTAAAAAGCAGCACAAAGCCACTAGACTGGTTGGCCCGTTCTAATCGGTGCACTTGGCCGGGTGTTACAAAATGAATACTATAAGGTAAGACAGGCACAGCAAGAAAATCAATGTGATGTACACCGCCACCTTCATTAAACAGGAAAATTTCAAAATAATCGTGGCGATGAAAACTCGTTGGATTATAACCATTTATATGGTCAATCCGTTCAATATTGAATTGCAGGGGACTAAGATCGTGTAATGGATATGTGGGAATATGCATTGGAATGGCTAAAAAAAGAAGAGGCTGTTCTATAAGTACTTTAAATTACTTACAAAACAGCCTCTTAGCAAATATTTACTAGAAACGTACAGTCAAGTTCGCTGCACCAGTCAAACCTAATTGGCTGAAGTGAGAACCATCATAAGTTACATTAGAGTAACGGCCATTGAACGTAATTGCATTTACGTTGGCTTTTACTGCTGCTGCGTCTGCCAAAACGGCTTCACCAGCGGCATTAAGTGCTTTCAATTCCCATTCAGGCATTACATTCAACAAGTTTTGGATATTAAGACCAAAGCTAACGTTTTTAGCCAATTGGATATTGAAGCCCAAATCTGTAACAACTTTTGGCTTGAATACTGTTTCCAAATTGCTGTTCAAACCTGCCTGACGGAAAGTAGTTGGGCCAAACAAAGTATTGTTCAAACTTACACCAAATTTACCAACAACATAGTCAAAGCCAAGAATTGCTTTGTATTTTGGACGAGAAGAGAACAATAACGCGCGTTGTGTTTCGTCAAAAATAGACTTACCAGCACGTTCAACAAGATCAGGATTGATTACTTTGCCATCAATGTCATTCTCAATCGTGTAGTTAGCCGCTACGTTCAAACCCAATTTGCCTTTACCCAATTGGAGGCCGCGGTAGTTCACTACAAAATCCAAACCACTTGTTTTTGTGTTGATACCATTGGAAAAGAAACTGATCGCAACGATACCGTTATTCGTCATTACTTGATCGAGCAAATTTGTAGCATCGCCAGTTGGTGTAATTTCAGAACCCAAGATAATGCGGTTCTTCACTGCAATATTGTAATAATCCACAGAGATATTTAAGTTCTTTGTAGGATTCAAACCAACACCTAAAGTAAGGTTGGTGGACTCTTCTGGCTTCAAACGCGCTACACCCAACAAAGATGCTTGAGCAGAACGGTTGTTGAAGATACCTTTTGTTTGGATACCTTGACCAGGTACGAAAGATGCCTGTGCAATTTGAAGGTTGGTCTGGTGCAGCGTTGGAGCGCGGAAACCAGTAGAAACCGAACCGCGTACAGTTGCCAAACCATCAGCAATCTTGTAGCGAGAGCTCAATTTCCATACAAATGCATTACCAAAATCGCTATAACGCTCTACACGTGCCGTACCGTTTACCAAGAAATCCTTTGTGATATCGAAACCAAGATCGGCGTAACCACCAAAGTTGAAACGGGTAGATTCGCCAGAGTTTTCTGGGCGAGCACCAGGGAAGGAGTCGGCACCAGTTCCTGAATAAGAAGCCGTATCACCTGCAACTACGGTGTATTTTTCCTTACGGAACTCCGAACCAAATGCAAAGGACAAATTGTCCAATAATTTGCGGCTCACGTCAAGATTACCTACATTATGCTCGAACTTGTAACCACCTGGGCGGAACAAGATCGGGCTGTTTTTGCCCAAACTGCGGTTGCGCGAATTAGCAACAGTATAAATTTGGCTATTACCACCCGTTGTAAAACTGACATCGCTTGTCCAGCCATTCGAAGTGTTTTTGAAACCCACTGTACCGTTATAGTCGTTCAAGTCACCTTCAAAAGTAGGCACATAACCGATATATTGTTGGCCCGCTGGTGTCAAAAGACCATCATCAGTTGTACGCCAGTATGGTGTACGATAGTTCGCAAAACTGTTTACTTTTTTGTAAACATAAGCAGCATTGTAGTACATTTCGGTATTATCACCCACTGGAATACCACCATTTACCAAAAACTTAGAAGCAGAGGTCTCTGGCTGGCCATTGATATTACCTGCATCTGGGTATTTGGTTAAGAAAGACTGTACATCGCTAAGGCTGGCACCAAAGTCGTTGGCTTCACCTTGAGCATCTACTGTACCGGGGCGGTTTGCCAATGCTTGGCGCTGTAAAGAGATCGTGTAATTGACAAATCCTTTTTCGCCAAAATTAGCGCCGTTGTTCAAACTAATACCGATCATTTCGCCGTCGCCTTTGTGGGTAATACCTGAATTTAAGGTAACAGAACCATACTCAAATTTGTCCTTCAAAATGATGTTCATTACACCAGCAATGGCATCAGAACCATATTGAGCAGAGGCACCATCGCGCAAGATCTCCACACGCTTGATAGCATCGGTTGGGATAGCAGAAATATCTACACCTGTTTCGCCACGACCCGGAGATGTTTGGATATAACACAAAGAACTCATGTTTTTGCGTTTGCCATTGATTAGGATCAAGGTACGGCTTGGACCCATATTCCGAATTTCGTAAGGGTCTAACAATGCTGTTGCGTCATTTACTGGTGTATTTACCGTATTAAATGATGGAACGCGGTATTGTAATGCTTTATCAAAAGTCATCTGACCAGTGGACTGAATATCCCGAGCAGAAAGGATATCAATCGGCAATGGCGAATCCGTGATGGTACGCTGGTTAGAGCGGCTACCCGTAGAGATAACTACCTCACCCAAGGTACTAGAAGAGGTATTCATCACCACGGCCATACCGCCGCTGGCAGGAATAGCCACTTCGATTGGGTCATAACCCGTATAAGAAAAACGCAGCGTAGTAACGGCTGCTGGTACACGCAATGAAA
>JAAFHO010000686.1 GCA_013297575.1 Chitinophagales bacterium | reverse complement strand
TCCAATTACGCGAACAACCATTGATTGCAATGGACATTACGTTTAAAGAATACCTTCAACTTGATCCGGTAGCAACCCAAAATTATTTGCTTTCTTTGCGCCGCCAAGTGGAACGTTTTAATGGACAATTTACGTTGTTATGGCACAATTCCTCGCTAAACACCGTTTATTGGGAAGGTTGGGACATAATAATTTGATAACCAGATATAGTGCATATATTTTTATTTTTAATTAAAGTGCAGTATTAGAAGTGTGGCAAGACCGGCCTTAGAAAAATGCCGTTTTTGCTTGAACGGAGGCGGATGAAGCCAAAAAGTGTTTGAGCCAAACGGATTTTTCGGCGCTCGCGCCCGATCAACTGTGCGGCGAGTTTTTTTTGGCGCCGCCGTAGAGAGGAAGCAAAAGCGCAGCATTTTTCGTCAGCCGAAGCCTTTTTTGCCTACTTTTTTTGGCGAAAAAAAGTAGGAAGTAGGCATTGTTGTACTGATTTTTTAATTGGGTAAAAATTCTTTTTAAGAAAATATGAACCCATTATTATTTGAAAATTAACTAACGATAGTAAAAATATTAAATGGGTTCCATCACAGCGATCAATCAATTGCACGACACTGAACCGCGCTGGTTTGCTGTCAATACGCGCTCCAAGTGCGAAAAGATGGTCGCGCAAATGTTGGCTAAAAAAGAAATATTGGCGTATGTTCCATTGGTGAAAACCATTCGCAGATATACCCGAAAAATCAAACACGTTGAGAAGCCACTAATTGGTTGTTATGTTTTTGTCCAAATTGTAAGAGAGGAATATGTAAGGGTGTTAGAGACGGAGAACGTGGCAGGTTTTGTTCGTTTTTCCAAAAATTTGATTGCAATTCCCAACGAGGAAATACAAATATTGAGGCGAATTGTCCTCGAGCAAGATATTGAATTAGATGCCGTGCTAGGGAGTACTGTATCCAAAGGTGATCCAATCGTGATTACGGCAGGCCCGCTTATTGGATTAAGTGGCAAAATTGTAGAAGTAGAAGGCAAGCGAAAATTCAAGATAGAACTAGAACGTCTCGGTTATACGTTATTAATGACCATTGATGCTCAATTTATTCAAAAAACAGGTATAGTTTGATGCAAATCCATTTAGTTGACATATTGGTTAGTTTAGTACTGGGGCTGGTGATGTTCGGTGTAGGACTTTCGCTCACGGCGCGAGAGTTTAAAAATATCATCAAAAAACCTAAAGAATTAACGATTGCCCTGTGCGGCCAATTGATCGCATTGCCGATTATTGCGTTTATTCTAACCCTATTACATCCTAGTCTGCCTCCGGAGATCAAAACGGGTTTTATTATTTTGGCCGCAAGTCCAGGTGGAGCTACTGCTGGTTTGATTGCTTACCTATTTCGGGGCAATGTGGCACTTTCGCTCTCCATAACAACGGTCAATAGTTTCCTCACTTTGTTTTCTATACCGTTGGTGGTCAATATTGCACTGGGGTATTTTATGGGTAATCAAACCGATTTAGTACTTCCA
Source organism: Chitinophagales bacterium (assembly GCA_013297575.1). Classification (GTDB taxonomy): domain Bacteria; phylum Bacteroidota; class Bacteroidia; order Chitinophagales; family Saprospiraceae; genus M3007. The sequence continues at coordinate 1,782 of JAAFHO010000686.1, read as the reverse complement.
TTTTGGGAAACGGTGGTGCATATCTTTAGTATTACATTAATTCCGGCTAGTTTGGGTGTAATACTTAGGCATTACCAAACAGATTTAGCCGATAAAATGGAAAAACCAGCGCGGTATGTGATGCTATCACTGCTACTTATTGTATTTATTGTCAAAATTTTTGCAGGCGAAAAACAAGGAGGTACTTCGCTCGGTTTGAGTGATTTTGTGATGGTTTTGCCGCATGCACTGGTGCAAAACGCCGCTTGCCTATTCTTTGGTTATTTCCTGATGAAATATATCGGTGCTCCACAGCCTTCTCGGATCACAGCGGCCATTGAGTCTGGCGTTCAGAATACTACTCTTTCTTTTCTCATCGCAGGTACTTTGATTGGCAATCAACAAATGGTCATTCCGCCGCTCATTTATTCCATGTTTTCTTTTGTAACGGCTTGTATATTTTGCTATTCGGCCAATAAACTGGCAGGACTGCACCCTCCAACCAATATGTAACTAGATCAAAAAAGATGGATAAATTTATTCCAGAAGAATTCAATACCCCTGTTCGCACCTTTGCATCTGGTTACAACTGGAAAGAAAAACTGGCTTTTATTAAAAATAGGATAAAACCTTCCAAAAAATACGACCAATTAACCACAGCATTAGGCAAAAAAACGACCCTCAACGATGGCCTTTCTACCCAAATAAAAATTGGATTTACAGGTGATGTAATGCCCATTAAAGACTATAAATTGGTTATTTCCACCGATATTAAACAATTTTATGGCGGACTGGATTATCTTCTGGTCAATATGGAAGGGGTCATTACAGAGCAGCACCGAATGTTGGCATTAAGCCACCGCAGGACGATTGTTAAGTACCTTGCCGATATGTTCCCGCTCGAAAAAACAATCGTTTATGTGGCCAATAATCACGCTGGCGATTTTGGCTACCAAACCTTTAAAGACCAATATGCTTGGTTAAAAGATCATTTTGGGTGCGTTATTGGAGCCCACGACGAAGCCGCTACCCGTATTGGCACGGTCAATATTGCCGCTGTAACGGGGTTGTCCAACCAAATATGTCATTATGTCCCTTGGCTAAAAGACGCAGACCAATGGCACGACTCAACTGCCGATTTTAACCTGCTTTTGCCGCATTGGGGCTATGAATTGCAATTGTATCCGCACCCCAAACAGATCGAAATGGCCAAAGATCTATTACAAAAGTGGAATTTTGTAGCAGGTAACCATTCGCACTGTCCACAGCCCGCTGCTGCTTATAGGGTAGGGGAGGAAAGGAGGGGCGTGATCTATTCGATGGGCAATTTTTGTTACCACCACCGTTGGCCCAACCACCGTTTTGGTAAAATAGCAAAATTGGAAATTGGGACAAACACCACAGGTCAATGGCAGGCGGGTCAATTGGAATGGGCATTTACACGGCATGATGTAATGAAAAATAACGAAATGATAGTACAAATAACACCTAAAGTGCAATATTGAATATGACCATTTTAGACGAGCCATTTAAGGACGAAAATGTAATTTACGAATTTGCACCACAATTAGCAAGGATTATCAACTTGTTTATAGATACGATTGCACATTCTCTGCTCACATTGTTAGTCTTAACTATATCAGATCAGTTTCGTCTTGGAATTGCAGCATATTGGTTCATGTTCTCTGCGCCTGCCTACTATTTTATATGCGAATATAATTTTAAAGGGAAAACCATTGGGAAATACTTTACTAATACAAGAGCCATTGAACTAAATGGGGAAGACCTCACCTTAAAGAGTGT
>JAAFHO010000685.1 GCA_013297575.1 Chitinophagales bacterium | reverse complement strand
TGTGCCTTGCTTGCGAATACCGATTTTCATTCGATTCGATGGAGTGTAATTATCATCAGTATATTGCAAAAAATCGGAAGCCCAAAGTTGGATCAAACCGCCACCGATATTCATTATATTGACAGATAAACCGTTAACACATACAACAGTCGGTGGTTTTTCGTCGCGTATAATAAAGGTGTATTCGCAAGTGGCTTGCTGCCCACAGCCATTGGTTACCACCCATTTGATTTTATGGCTGCCATAAGGCAATTGCGCCAAGGTAGTTACCGTAGGCGAACTCCTCCAGACCAATTGCGCTTTTGTCTGCGTGGGTGAAACGGAATTTAGAAGCAGGTCAAACCGGAACTTATCAACCGCTGGAACGGGTCTAAAATCGAACTGCCGTTGGGTACCTGCCGTTACAGCCAGATTATTATTGTTGTAATGGATTGTATTAGCAGCAGGCAAAGTATCGCTGTCCACTCGAGTTTCTTGCGTGCCATAATAATCCAAATCCAAATAAAGGATATATTTCACTTTTAGCGTGCCAGTTGTGCAAGTATCAGTGATATTAATTTCTAGCGGAACGGCATTTTCCGCTAAATCATGAGAGCCAATAATTTGATCCCAATAAGGAATATCATTCCATAAATCCTTATCGTTATTGGATTGATCGCCATACGTGACTGTTGTCCCCGGGCAAGTGATAACGGGTGCTTGCGCGTGTACAAAACTGGTGAGGGAAACCAATACCAGTAAGGGAAAAATTACTTTTGTGATTGTTGTAAGTGCTTGAATCATTTTAATAAAATTTAATACTTTAATGAATGAAAGTTTGTATTTTATAGATAAGGAATGGCTAAATTTTAATCATTTTTTGTACCAATTGTCCCTGCGTTGTTGTCAATGAATACCAGTATATACCAGCGTGAGCAACAACACTTTCATCCAATACAATAGCATGATAACCTTCTGTATATACATCGGTACTCGTGTATATAACGCGACCAATTTCATCCACGACAGTAAAGGTAGCTGCTGTATTTGCTTCTGGCAAATAGAACCCAATATTAGTAGATGTTCTCCAAGGATTAGGCACATTTTGGTTAAGTTGCATGGCTTCTTTTTGAATTGGAATAAAATCCAGCGCGATGCCTTTATAAGTGCCATTGGCTCCAAAAGCCACCGAATAGGTGATTTGGTTACTTACAGCAATCATGGAACTCAATTGGCCGGCCTGTTTGGCGCGCAACTTTAGATCAAAACGCTGATTGGGTCTTTCTGTAGCCATCGTGAGTACGGAATCAAACTGGCCAAAATTGTCCATCGTCAAACTGCCCTGAGGTAAAATTTCTAATACCTCAAATTGTGCCAAATCAAGGGTCATTTGATACCCTTCAATGGCGGATTCCGCCGCAAACCGTAGCGTAATCTCCTCGTTTTCTTGGAGGTTTTGGTCTTGAAAGGTGAATAACGTTTTATCCTTTAGGTCTTCTAATGGCGCAGAAAACCCACTAGGAACTGCGCTAAGATTTACATCGCCTATTTTTGTTCCAATGAAATCAAAAGGATAGGAAATAGAGTCTATATTAATATGCTGAGGCAATACATCGGCAAAAGGATTAAAGGGATTGGAGAATAAGTGATCCTTGTCAAAAAAGAGCCAGCTACTATTAGCCGGAAGTCGGGTAAAAACACCAAGAATAAGTTTGCGTATTTGAATGATATCGGTAATATCAATCGTTCCTGATTTATTGGCGTCTGCCGAAATGATTTTGAAAGGCGTATCCAGTGGCGTAATGCCCGCCGAAATATGCCTACCGATCAGGATCAAATCCCAAGTATTTACACCATTTAATGGGTTCAACTCCAGCGTAGGTGTAATCATGCCGTTGATATTGATCTTTAAGAGGCTATTTGAAATATTAAAATATCCTTCTGAATTGGTTTGGCTAGGGCTTCCAACTAACGGGAAGCCATTAGCAAAGTAGTCAATCCCTTCTATTTGAACAAATGCTATACCTTTGTTAAGGTCTGTCGTAATTCTTCCGCCAACAATGGACGAATCCGAACAAAAATAAGCATTGTCTTGAATTAAAATATACGTTTCACAAAAAGCCTCATTTCCTGCACTATCTTTCGACCATAATTCTACTAAATTAGTACCCAATTCGTTACAATCAAACACAACGCCTGTTTGCGGTGTACCAGTAGCATCATAAGGAAAACCCGTCCCTGTTCCGAGTTTCCTAATGCCAATAGCAATTTTGTTTCCTTGACTGTAGTTATCCTCTGTATATAGCAAAAAATCTGAAGCCCAAAGTTGAATTGAGCCATCATTAATATTCATCAAATTTACACTCAAACCATTAATACAAACTACAGTTGGCGGCTTTTCATCCCGTATTGTAAAGGTATATTCACAAGTAGATTGCTGTCCGCAGTCATTGGTTACCACCCATTTCATCTTGTGCGTACCATAAGGCAATTGCGCCATAGTGGTTGCTGTAGGCGAACTCCTCCATATTAGTTGCGCTTTTTGCTCTGTGGGTGAAATGGCATCGAGTTGAAGGTCAAAACGGTATTTATCCGCTACCGCAACTGGCCTAGCGTCAAATGGTTGCTGTTCGCCAGCGGTTACAGCCAGTCCAATATTGTTGTAATGAATCGTATTAGCAGCAGGCAAAGTATCACTATCCACACGGGTTTCGAGGCTACCATTATTATCCAAATCCAAATAAAGGATATACTTTACTTTTAAAGTACCAGTTGTGCAAGCATCTGTGATATTGACAAACAGCGGCGCTTTGTTTTCCGCTAAATCGTGGGAACCCACAATCGGATCCCACCAAGTTACAGCATTCCATAATTGTGCGTCGTTATTGGATTGATCGCCATAAGTAACTGCTGCACCTGGGCAGGTGATGACGGGTGCTTGCGCTTGTAAAAAACCGGTGGGGGAAACCAATACCAGTAAGGGGAAAATTACTTTTGTGATTGTTGTAAGTGCTCGGATCATTTGAACAAAATTTAATATTTCGATGAAAGAAGTGGAATAGATTACGCGAAACATGAATTAGTTTAAAGCATTGATTTTCAGTTAGTTGTGCAGTTCCGGCGTGACTACGAGTCACACCGAAACTACGCTCAGACTAAAATTTAACCATTTTTTGCACCAGTTGCCCCTGCGCCGTGGTTAAAGAATACCAGTACATACCCGCTTGTGGCACCATGCTTTCATCCAACGCAATAGACTGGTAACCAGATGGATATGTATCGGTTGTAGTATAAACAACGCGCCCCATTTCATCTACCACTGTAAAAGT
>JAAFHO010000684.1 GCA_013297575.1 Chitinophagales bacterium | reverse complement strand
TGGTTACAAAACGTTAAGCGGTACATCCATGGCCGCTCCAGTGGTTGCAGGAATTTGTCACGCACGTGGCGCAGCCCCACTGAGCGACGGACTACTCACTTGTAACAATACTTGTACTACAGCCGCTGCATACAAAAAAGCAAAACGATAAAAATCTTTTCTTCACGAATTAAAATACAATTATTATGAAAAGTACAATTTTACACCTTATATATATATGTGTCGGTTTTTTGCTGCTGGCCTCCCCGGCCACTAACCTGTTCGCACACGGAACACCATTGGGCAACGGCGATCAAGATTCCATTCAGCAATGGATGCAACCATTTATTAAAAATGCAGAATCAGAATTGGCTCAATTGCAAAGAGTATTTTTGAACGAAACAGAACCCTTGCGTATCCGGCTACATGAGGTATGCACCAGCCTCAATAACCCTCGAAACCGTACCGCCGAAAAAGGCTTCGAATTACTTTGGGAACGCGAGCAACTCCGCGAAACCCTACAAGTACTAGAAGAAGAGCACAACCTCAAAATGCTCAAACTGCGCTACCGAAAAAGTATCGAAATCGTAAAAATGCTCTATGAAAAAGTATTGAGCATGGACCACCATTTCACTAGCCTAAAAGCACAGCAAACCGTCTCCAATTTGTCGAATCCACATAATTATCCCGAATTTAAGGAAACGAAAACGATTATTGACGACAAGATGAAGAAAAAGTTCAATTTTCAGATGCCTGCCCTTTTCCAAACCAACCCTTATCTATCTGCCGCATTTACGGTAGTGGGCATGGTTACGAGTTTGGGAGAAGGCAATAACACGGAAAAAAAGGAAAACATGCAAAAACTCTCTTGCATCCTCGATTTTACCGTGCGGATGCACAACGACCTCAATGTCATCTATTACGAAACGGGTTATCTGCGCGATGCTAATCTCACACTCAAAAAAGAATGCGAAATGCTATTTGCCGAATGCAGCCGACAAGTAGGTTATTCCATACCCTTGACCAGCTGCCGTGATAGTGACGATTGGGAGCGACTCTACACCATGCTCGATAATTATGTAGCAAAAGCATTAGGAGAATCTACCGCATCCAATAATAATAACAACAATAACCAGCAAAATAATTATGGTGCGCCAAATAATGGAGGAGGCAATATGAACAATAACCCAAAAATGGTAGGCAAAGCAACCGTAAACCTCCAGTTTTCGATTGATCGTGTTACGCAATTTATAGAAAAATATGGCAATTTTGTAGGGCAAGGCGCGGAATACTATAAAAAATTTTCAAAAATTGCAGACAGTTATGAAAATGAAAAGACATGCTCCGATGCGCTCCCAGCACAATTTAAACAATTGAAAACAGATATCGATCAAACATTAGACAAATTCAATAGTGCGTACCGGATGCCCGAAGTACAAGGCTCAAAACTAAAGGATATGCTATATGGTACTTTTGATTTGGAATAATTCAACCATACTCTATTATGAAAAAGATATACTACATTTTTATTTTATGCTATTTTATGATTTATACATCACTATTGGCACAAAATAATGCAGTCCCTCCAGATTTCGATCCAATGCTGCATCCAATAGCATTTGAAGTGGACAGCGGGGTCATCGTTAATATAGTAAGTGACTATGTACTGATAAAATCTTTGCGGACTCAGGTAACTAGTTTTGGAAAAATAGTGGCTGTACGTCGCTCCTCTTTTAATGGGCAACAGTATCTGCAATATGAGACCGAACCACAAAGATTGACAAAACAGCCCGTTTTCATAAATTTTTCATTGATCAGAACCCCTTCAGGTGCTTACTATGTAGCAGCAACAGAAGGTGCCAGTTGTACGGGTTGCAGCAACAATTGTCAAATAACCGAAAACGGCCCGCTTTGTGGCTGTTGTAGTTTAGTACCGCCGGGTTCTGGTGGTAGTGGAAAAATAGTCCTAAAGAAAGTCAGTACAAAAATTGAATCATTCAACGAATAAAAAAATGCGCATTCTACAATTATCACAGTTTTTGAGTACATTAGCGCTGCTTTTTTCATCCATTCTAAGTGCTCAAGAGGGTTATTTTAACCCCGATACCGATCCTATTTTATCCACCATCAATGGCAAAGTCCGATTTGTCCAGAGTGAAGAAGTAATTGCCCGTGCGGCGGATATTCGATTGGGCAAATTGAACACCGTTGAAACATTTGATAAATTGCAGATCAATGATAATTGGTATTTTACATTGGAATGCCGTTTTGCTCCGGATCCTGACCAGTCTGCCAAAGTTTATTTAAAGCTTCGACCAGACGGCCTCGGCAATTTTTTTGCCGATACTGCGTGGGTTGCTTGCATCGGTAGTCCTTGCGGAGGTTGCGATTGGGATCCCGTAACAAATGATTGTTTCTGCAAAACCGACCGACCCGGTGCTCCAGGAGAACCCGGAGAATGCGTGCAGGTATGGAGTACAGAAGCTTTACTAAAAAAAGTTAAAATAAAATCTTTTTAAGCTTTATCTTTGTACCGCCAATTAATTCACAATTTTGAAATCAACTTTGATATGAACACTTTACCCGTTTCAGTTATACTTGGCAATCCACGCGTTGATTGCGCCCGCCTAGGCATTTGCAGCCTTGAAGGAACAGAACAAGATATTCATTCGTTCCAACCCATCCACCATCGCAATGTATATGCGCTGCTGTCGGTGACGCCGGATGCCCAACTTAGATTGAGTTTCCCCTTGGAAACCATGATGCCTATTACCCGAAAAATGTTTTTTGGGGAAGGCGGATTTATTATTGAAGAAAAAAAAGTGCTACCATATACACTAAGTGAAAAATTAGCTTTACCTTTGGAGGCGTTTTTCTCGCATGGTGTTTGGCCGATTGTTGAAGAAGACGGGCATTTGATCGTAACTATAAAAATGTTGACTATGGTTACCAATTAGTTTGCACGATAACATTAATTTATATAGTTGAATTTTGTCAATTTCTACCTAAAGAAACACAAGTCTCGCCAGGTACTTTTTCCAGTTGAAAAATAGGGGGAAGAGCAATACCTGGCAGTTTTTTTAAACAAAACTAGTGTGTGGTTGTTTGTTAAACGACATTTTGATAAATATTTTATAAGTACTCATCGTTAAAGTGTCCAAGTTTTAAGTAATTTTGCACTTTATTGAACAAACAAAACACATTTTTATGTATCCAATAGCACTAACAACACCCATGGCAAAAGATTTGTCCGACTATGGGTTCGAATCACTTACTACACCAGAAGCAGTAGAATCCGTATTCACAGAAATGGAAGGCACTACACTATTAGTGGTAA
>JAAFHO010000683.1 GCA_013297575.1 Chitinophagales bacterium | reverse complement strand
AATGAATAAAAAAAATAAATTTTTCATAACGCCTAAAAATAAAAAAGTTTTAAAAATAAAAAAAATACATTAAAAAAGTAGAAATTTGCCCCCTTTTGATCATAGAATAACCGATCTATTGGTGAGGAATAATCCTCTTTTGCTTTTATTTCTGTTGCAAAGGTAGGTTCAGGGTGGGGTGGGAAAAAATTACACTTTTTGAGCCAATTACTAAAAACAAAAATTATTGATGTATAAAACAAAGATCATCGATTTTCTAAAACTGCTGAATCCTTTACAAATAGAGGAATTAGACCTGTTTATTGGCTCAGAATACCATAATAGGGGTTCAATGCGGACGGATACTATCGCTTTATTTCAAGTGCTTAAGCAGTATTATCCCGATTTTTTGCACGATGACTTAGACCGCGAAAAAGTTTATAAGACACTTTTCCCAGATAAAAAGCCATTAAAAGGCAAATTGGAAAAAACGATTTCCGAATTGCACCGACTCACAAAGGAGTTTTTGTTGGTGCAATCGTATCAAAATTCCGAAGATCAATTTCAAAAATCAATGGATTGGGCACGAATACTTAAGGATTTGAAAGGGGCAGATAATTACGCGTTTCAAATAGAAAAAATAGAAAAAACGTTTTTTAATAATACCAACCTTTCTGCAGAGTATTATTACAAAAAATTCAGGTTTGAATATGAAAAATTTGACTGGCTAACGTTTAGTAATAATGCAAAAGAAGATGTTAATTTACCCAATACGTTCACGAGCCTTTTTGATTTTTTTGAAGTATATCGGTTAGAATTATCCAATTTTTTACTGCTACAGAAAAAACTGACAAATTTTGAAATATCTAGTCTATTATTACAGAGTTTTGATTACGAATTTGAATTTGTAGATGCCAAAAATAATGTAATTTATGATATTAATCGGCGTATCAACCATTTACTTCGGGCCAATACCCCAGAAGTGGTTCAGTTTTATGAACTATTGGATCTACTACAAAAGAATGAACACGTATTGACACCAGATATTCTGAGAGATTATTATGTATATCTTCGTAATATCTGTACTATTTTGGTGAATGGTGGAGATGAGCAAATGAATACGGTTTTACACCAAATACAAAGAGATAATATTCGCCTTGGGTATCTATACCTCAACGAAAAACTACCAGTGTTTACACTTGTCAATATTACACGTACTGCTATCCGAGCAGGTAATATTGAATGGGCATTGGAATTTATAGAAGACCATAAAGACCGACTTATTGACAATATTGATTCACCGGACTATTACTTAGTCAACAAAGCCCTCTGCTTATTTGCGCTTGGGAAATACGAAGAAACATTAGATTTACTACCCCAGCATTCGCCTAATGTAATCTACCACCTCATAGCCCGCCGTACAGAAATCATGTGCTATTATGAACTAGGTTCGGACTTATTGAACTATAAAGTGGATGCCTTTAAGATTTATATTTGGCGCGCTTCGAGCAAGTTTCTGTCCGAATCGGTGCAGGAGGCCAATAAAGCATTTGTCAATTTGTTGTTCCAACTAATGTCCACCACCAAAGGAGATAAAAGTCGATTAGAACTGTTGAACAAACGGTTGGAATCAAAAGAAGAAGTGGTGGAGTTGACTTGGCTGCGGGCAAAGATTAAGGAAAAGATGTAGGGGGTGGGGGAATTTCAAAGCACTTGTTCGGGTTTGATTGTATTATAAATCATTGATTTACAATGTAATCAAACCTAAACAAGTGCTTGTTTGGGAATTTTCCCAGTTTATAGTCATTAATGATATTTTTTATTTATTTCGGCATATTAAAACCTTTTTAGGCTTAATTATTTGATACTCGTCTTCTTTGCCGTGAATAATATAAACACCATCTGCCCAAGTTGATATATCCAAAGATAATTGCTCTTGTATATAACCCGCCCAAATCATTTTACCTAATATTGAGTAGATTTCTACGTACGCAGCGTTACTATTACCTTCATTCAAGGTAAGATTTAGCAAATTTGAAGATTGATCAACGTATGCTTTTTGGAAAATCTCCTTTGTGCTGTTCATCACATTTAGGCTTAAGGAATCAGGTGCATAGTTTATGAATTCACTTATTGCGGTTTGTGTTTCACTTGCATCTCGTTCAATAATTTCATTTGCACCATATTCTATATCTTCTTGTACACCTATTGATGGATTCTGAACAAATTGTTCTATTATCCCCCCGTTCGTCAGGCAGCCTTGGCAGTTGACAAAAAATGTATAAACAGAATTTGCCGAAGAGGTTCCGCAGGTAGTTGTAATCTGATAGGTCACCCTATAATACTTTCCGTATAAAAACAATGGTGGTAACCAAGGGGTTGTTTGGGAAGAGGTATTTTCTGAATTATTAGTAAAAGGTGTCCATGGCCCGTTTGACGATGAAGATGATTCAATAGTCCAATTTCCAGTCCAAACACCACTACAAGAAGGAAACCCTAATGTTTTCATAGACTTAGGATTAACCCCCCACAGACTTGCCTGATAGCCACCGCTCCCTTGATTGGTTGAAAAGTGGATATGATTACCGGTAGGTAGCGCGGGTAATGGGTTAAACGTAAATAATGCAGATAAATATGAAATAGTTGCGCAATTAGGGACTTCTATAATAATTGTATTTTGACCAGTAACCAGTAAAGATTGAATACAGGGGAGGGTATAAACAGTATTCCAATTATTGCCATTTAGCTGCGTAAGATTATTGCCACTACAGGCCAGCGTAAGTGTTCCAGGTCCCACTTGAGTACCGTTGATAAATATCCTGAAGGCATCATCTGCTCTTATTGAAGCAGATGTAACGTAACAAAATGGATCATTATTTAGGTTAAACGTTGTCATGTAATAACGCGTTTGGTTTTGTGCCCCACATACTACGGGTGCAGGAACTGTCATTTGGGCAGCAGGTGTACTATTTATGTTACTGCAAGTTCCAGGGTATCCTACAGGTGTCAAATTATAGTTTAAACCTGCAAGAAATGCCGCAGATGGTGCTTGAGTGTTAAATCCAGAAACGTTGGCCAAACTCCAACTATTAGGGTTTGCGGAGGTTACCACTACCTGTGAATATGCGCCTTGTATGAGTGCTAAAAAATGAAATGATACAAGGATGAGTAATTTAAAATTTTTCATGTTTTTAAAAATTTAATTTTGTAAATTGTGAATAGTAATTAGATTGTTTGCCAGCCACTTGAGTGGCGCCTTCGTTGTGTGCTGGCTCGCATTCCATTGTTTTTACGTTTTCTGTGTATGAATTTTGTTCGTTTTTATCAGTAAGAAAAGTAATTCA
>JAAFHO010000682.1 GCA_013297575.1 Chitinophagales bacterium | reverse complement strand
ACCACAAGCAAGGTGCGCCTAGCCCACACAAGGCTAAAACCCTATTCCAAAACCTACACTTTACCACTAAAAAATTAAGCGTCCAACACTTGCCATCAAATGTTAAACGCTTAATTTTAAACCACTAACAAAATAAACTCCTTTAATTAATAACCCGCATTCTGCCCTACTTTCCCACCAGTAAGATCTACTTCTGTTTGAGGAATCGGTAATACCTCATGCTTACCCTCTACGAAAGGTTTACCCACGGCTTTCATCGTTTGGCTGGCCCTGCCCCAACGCAATAGATCGAACCACCGGTGGTTTTCCATCGCCAGTTCTACGCGGCGTTCTTTGTATATTTTTTCGCGCAGCATAGATTGGTCTGTTATCGTCACATCTGGGAGGATAAAACCGTTGGTACCTCTTGCGCGCTTGCGCACCTGATTGAGCAGTGGCAGTGCTTCGGAGGATTTGCCGAGTTCATTTTTTGCTTCGGCAGCAAGGAGCAATATATCGGAATAGCGCAAAACCCGGATATTACCGGGGCCATTATCCTGTAAACCTGGGTGTGCCGGCACCCACGCTTTTTGGTTATAACGCTCGTTCACAATATCTGGGTTATCCATGACTTGGGTGGAGCCATCGGGTAGTATTTCGCCTACATAAATGACGGTTGCCTCGCGGCGTGGATCGCCGTTTTCGTAAGACATCACTAGGTTGTCGGAAGGGCGGTTGAATCCCCAACCCAAGTTTGGTGTACCACGCACGCCTTGCACCATATTATACGGTGAAGCCCCTGGGCCAGCCGCTTGTTGGGTGGGCAGTGCAACGGTCTGGATTTCAAAAATAGATTCGGCACCGTTTTCGCCAATTTGCAAGAAATTGTCGGAATATCGCGGCAATAAACTGTATTTTCCGCTATTAATAATATCCATACATTGGATTTCTGCATTGGCCCAATCCTTTTTGAGCATGTATAATTTGGCGAGCAAACCTTTGGCTGCTGACTTGGTGATGCGCCCTTTGTCGGCCACCGCATAACCGTCTTTTTCAGGTAATACCGCTATGGCCTCTTTCAAATCGGTTTCAATTTGAGTGTATATTACCTCCCTTGGCTGGCGCGATTGGTCGTAATATTCCGATCCTTGTAGTGTTTTGGTGACCAATACCAAATCGCCAAACCATTGTACCAAAAGGAAATACGAGTACGCGCGCATGGTCTTGCATTCGCCGACCAAACGATCGCGCAAGGTGGCATCCATCTCTATTTTTGGTATGTTTTCGATGGCAACATTGGCGCGTGCAATGGTTCTGTAGTGGCCTCTATACACGGGGAATATAAAGGGGTTGGTGGCATCCATTGTGAAATTGTCGAGATCGGACATGAGGGGAGCGTCATTGGCGGTAGAGCCTTTGTCGGCATCGTCGCTGAGGACATCGGTGCAGGCAATAAACGGTAATGCACAAATATCAAAGGTGCGGTATTGTTCGTACACGGCATTGGTGGCTTCGATGGCTTGTGCTTCTGTTTTGAAAAATTCCTCGAAGGTGAGTTCGCCGGGTGGACGACGATCGAGGAAATCTTTTTGACAATTGGTGGTCGAGAGTATTAGCAGTGCTAAAAGAGCGAATGATTTATATGTGTTATGCATTGTTATTGATGTTTTTTAATTTTATAAGTAACGTAAAGTTCTATACCATTCTTTTGAAAAAAAATCATACAAACTTGTAGATTTCAAAATTACATAAATTTGTGCAATAATGCTTACTTCCTACTTTTTTTCGCCAAAAAAAGTAGGCAAAAAAGGCTTCGGCTGACGAAAAATGCTGCGCTTTTGCTTCCTCGTTCCGGCGGCGCCAAAAAAAACTCGCCGCACAGTCGAGCGGGGACTGCATCCCGCAAATTCCGTTTGGCTCAAACACTTTTTGGCTTCATCCGCCTCCACTCGAGCAAAAACGGCATTTTTCTAAGGCCGGTCTTGCCACACTTGGGGACTGTACTTTGGCATAAATTTCAAAATATTTTGCCTAAAACAAAAGTGTACGGCTGTAAACGTTTTTATTAAAAAGCCACATCGAGTCCAAAAAGCATCGTTTTGGCCATTGGGTAATTCAAATAATCAATACCTGCTCTGAATGGGCTGTCGTTGGGGAACTCCGGGGTATATCCCGAATACGCTTGTTTGGTCCAAAGATTGGTGCCACTGGCGTAAAAACGGGCTTTGCTTACCCCAATGCTGCGTAGCCATTGTTTGGGTAATGTATAACCTAGGGCAACGCTACGAAGGCGCATAAAGGAGCCATCTTCGATCAAAAAATTGGACATACGGTAGTTGTGCCCGCCGTTGGTGACACGTGGTACGGTGTTACTGGTGCCTTCTCCTGTCCAATGGTCTGTGTACCAAAGTGTTTCCCAATTGGGTGTGTCAAAACGCGATAATGTTTTGGCATTCACTACTTTATTGCCACTTACGCCAAAGAAATCGGCGGAAAGATCAAAACCAAAAACATCCAAACCCGCAGAAAAACCATACGTTAATGTTGGGATTGGACTGCCGAGGGCGGTACGGTCGTTGGCATCTAATTTGCCATCGCCATTGAGGTCGGCAAAACGGAAATCACCGGGTTTTTCGTTGCCAAATTTAGGCAGTGTCGAGATTTCTTCCTGGTTTTGGAAAATACCAGCCACCTGATAACCATAAAATGCGCCAATGGGCTGGCCAACAACTGTCCTTGTGGCAAAATCACCTTGTCCCGTAGTGGCCTCAAAAATAGCGGATTTACCTTGGTTGAGTTGGAGTACTTTGTTTTTAACAGGGGAAAAAATTGCCCCTAAATTATAGCCGATTTTACCCCTTGTTTCGCGCCATTGGAGGGTAAAATCCCAACCTGTATTTTCAACTTGCGCAGCATTGACAAATGGGTTACTACCCGATCCTACATAGTCTGGAATTGGTAAATCGCTCAAAATATCATAAGTAAAACGGCGGTACCAATCTATTTCTGTGGTAAAACGACCTTGAAAAAGGGCAAATTCTACGCCAATATCGGTTTGTTCGGTGGTTTCCCAACGGACATCGGCATTGGCATAATTGACGAGGGTGGCACCAGATTGAACGGTATCGTTAAATACGGCGTACAATTCGTCGGTAATAATACCCAAGGATGGATAATCTTGTATTTTGTCATTGCCCGTAATACCCCACGATGCACGAACTTTTAGGCGATCAAATAGTTTTTGCCCACGCATAAAAGGTTCTTGTGCTACATTCCAGCCGGCAGCAACAGAAGGGAAATAACCCCATCGGTTGTCGCGTGAAAAACGGGATGATCCATCGGCACGCA
>JAAFHO010000681.1 GCA_013297575.1 Chitinophagales bacterium | reverse complement strand
GGGTCATGGCCAATACCATACTTGTTTTACCCATACCGGGGCGTGCAGCAAGAATGATTAAATCGGAAGGTTGCCACCCCGAAGTGAGTCGATCTAGATCCGTGAATCCCGTAGGAACACCAGTGAGGCCATCGGCTTTTTGCGACATTTCCTCAATCTGTTTGAGTACCTTGCTCGCCAACGTGTCCATCGATTCGTAACTCCTGCTCAGGTTGTTTTGGGTAATACCAAATAATCCTTTTTCAGCATCATCGAGAAGGTCAAAAACATCGGTAGTATCCTCGTAAGCATCCTTAATAATACCCGTGCTGACGCGGATCAATTCGCGTTGGATATGTTTTTGTGCAATAATACGAGCATGGAATTCAATATTAGCCGCCGATGCTACGCGGTTGGTGAGTTCTACCAAATAATACGGGCCACCTACTTTTTCTAAATCGCCACTTTTGCGCAACTCCTCTGTTACTGTTAACAAATCGACAGGATTGGAGCGCTCAAATAATTTGATCACCGACTTATAAATATGTTGGTGTGCTTCGAGATAAAAGCTATCCGAACGCAAAATATCCATCACCACAGGCAAGGCTTCCCGATCAAGCATTAACGCGCCCAGCACCGCTTCTTCTAATTGAAGTGCTTGTGGTTGTACTTTGCCAAACACGTAAGTGGAAAGCCCTTCTGCATTTTGTCGAGAAGAGTTTTGCTTACTTTTTCGGTTCGAACTACCCTGTTGATCTGATTTTGAATATTCTTCTGTCATTTCGCAAATATAGCATGAATTTGGTACTTCATACTTTCAAAACAATCCGTATTGACCCTATTTCTGTGGAAAAGCCAAGTCGCAATGTTGATAACTATGGGAATAAAGTGGGTTACTCACATGATTTATTGGTTTTCCACACTATTTATCCACAACGCATCTTTTATGTTAAGCCTAGGTTAAGTGCATGAATAATAGGCAGTTAGCATAGAATTTCAAAAGAAAATTATTGTGCTGGAATACTTTTTACTCGATGTGGACAACTTTTTTTAAAATGATTTCGACACACAAAGATACTATTTTTTGTTTGGATTTTTTTTGTTTTTGTTGGTGGTTAGCCGAGATGCGTTGACTAACCACCAACCCACCATTAATCTACCCAATCTGCGACAAAGACATTTGTATCGTGCCCGCCACCATTGTCGCGGTTGCTGCAGAATACTAATTTTTTGCCATCGGGAGAAAACATAGCAAAAGCGTTGAAAATACTTTCCGTTGTAATTTGCGTTAGGCCAGTGCCATCCGTATTAATCATGTACAACTGAAAATCGTATCCACGGGTGGCGTGGTGGTTGCTGGAAAAAATAATTTTTTTACCATCGGGATGGAAATAAGGGGCCCAATTGGCCTTACCCAATTTGGTAATTTGCTTCAGGTTGGTACCATCCACATTTACGGTATAAATCTCCATATTAGTGGGTGCTACCAGCCCTTTGGCCAAATAATCTTTGTATTCTTTGATCTCCGCTTCGGTAGTCGGACGGCTTGCTCGAAACACCAATTGTTTGCCATCGGCGGAGAAAAACGCACCCCCATCATAGCCTAGTCCGGTTGTAATTTGTTTTTGATTGGAGCCATCAGTATCCATGATCCATAGTTCTAAGTCGCCGGAGCGATCGCTGGTAAATACAATTTTGTCGCCCTTTGGACTTACTACGGCCTCTGCGTCATAGCCTTTTGTATTGGTCAATTGTTTGATCAATTTACCTTTTTTATTGGCTACAAAAATATCATAAGTATCAAAAACAGGCCATAAATATTTACCTCCTTCGCGCAAATTACCCGTATGTGGGCAAGACGCACCGCCTTCGTGTGTGCTGGCGTAAAGAATATCTTTCCCGTTCGGCATAAAAAACGAGCAAGTCGTACGGCCTTTCATGGTACTGATCGGCTTTGGGCGATAAGTTGGGTTATTGGCCGCTTTATCCACATCAATCCTAAATATTTGATCGCATTGCAGTCCCCATTTAGGGTTATTGCTCTGAAAAGTAAGGAATTTGCTGTTCGGACTCCAATAGGCTTCCGCATTATCACCACCAAAAGTGATTTGGCGAATATTTTTTAAATGTACCTTCTCCTCTACGGCAGGTTTAGGAGTAGAAGTTGCCTCTGGTTTTTGAGCAGATAGTATATGAGTGCTCAATAACGCGCATAAAATAAAATTACGACTGAGTAATTGCATAGAATAATGTTGTTTTACGATGATGTTTTTTTTTAAAACGGCGCAAGATTAGCAATTAAACCTAACAATTCAGTCAATTTTTAGTCAGTTTTATATATGCTGATGTGCGTTACCTTAACAAACGGCGGGAAAGCACTTACCCGCAAAAAACAGAAGAGCATATATGCGTGACTAAAACAATTTTATTTAAATGGTAATCAACTACTTAATACACTTGAATATATTCATTTGAGGTACGTATTTTGGCCGTATATTTGCACCGCTTTTTAGGCCTCTAAGGCGTGGTTTAAGGCGACAATAATCAATTTATACAAATATGACAGCACATCTGTTAACCATAGGCGATGAAATACTCATTGGCCAAATTATCGACACTAACTCTTCTTGGATGGGGCGTGAACTCAACCTAAAAGGCATACGAGTTACAAGCAGGAGCAGTGTAGGCGATACAGGGGATGCCATCCGAAATGGTATTTCGCACGCCGAACAACAAGCCGATGTAGTGATTATGACGGGGGGCTTGGGGCCGACAAAGGACGATATTACCAAAAAAATATTGGCAGAAATATTTGAGTCCGACATGGTTTTTCACGAGCCTACTTATAGCCGTATTGAAGGTTATTTTGTGAAAATAAACCGCCCTGTGCCTCATACCATGCGCGATCAGGCTACTTTGCCCGATAAAGCGACCATTTTGACCAATAAAGTGGGTACAGCACCGGGTATGTGGTTCGAAAAAAACGATAAAGTATATATCGCATTACCAGGTGTACCTTTCGAAATGGAATACCTGATGACCCATGAGGTGATACCTCGGCTGACTGAGCGTTTTCAATCGCGCCCCATTGCGCACCGCACCTTGCTTACTGCTGGAGAAGGGGAAACCAATATTGAAAAGCGGATTGAAGATTTTGAACGCAACCTGCCTGCTCATTTAAAAATAGCCTATTTGCCCGGACTTGGACAGGTGCGTTTACGCTTGACCGGTGTATGGGAGGGTGCAGTAACGCCAGATTCAGAAGCCATACTAGCGGCAGAGTTGGATATAAAAATAGCCGAAATGGAGGCCATTATACCTGATTTGGTTTTTGGTCGCGAAGAAGAAACACT
>JAAFHO010000680.1 GCA_013297575.1 Chitinophagales bacterium | reverse complement strand
CATCACAAAATGCCCTACCGTTTGTTGGTGTAGCGCATAACACCTCAAAAGTGCTTCTTTTTGATCGAGACGACCGTTGTGCAGTATCTTTTGCGCCAATTCGTTGGGGAAATCAGCGAACAACTTGTCCAAGTCCGCTAATGATTGTTTACTTTCGTGGATAACATACCGCAAACTATCTTGCCACTTATTTTGGTTTTGAAAAAAAGTCGTTAGTTGTTGCTCATCAGGTAGATTCGCTTGTACTGCGGCAAAATACTGGTCCGTACTGAGTTTATCGGTATCTCCTCGGTCTAAGTATGTTGTCATTACCTCCATTGTAGTGTCCAAAAACATAGGAATACCTTTAGCATTGCGCTGTATTAGTGCATTAAAGGCGCATGGATAGTCTTTGTTCCCTTTTTCAATGGCCCCAAAATTGTAATTACGATCCCGCTCAATGGCATCTTCCGCCCGTTTTGCTACTTTTATTATATCAAAATAAAGTGCCTGTTGCCGCGTTTTCGCCGCCGCCAAATAGAGTGCATATCCGGCCAATACCGTAATAACGGCAATATAAATGAGACTTGTTTTTATCATATTCATAATGGTGCAAGATAGTGTACATTTGCTGCTCGCAGTAGCATAAATGTCCGAAAGTGAACGCAAGTCGTCCATGTTCGGACAAAAAAACATTAGAATAATAACCTTAAAAAACTGATTATCAATTATTTATAAACTTGGTGCATATATTGAATACTATTTACCAAACGACTAAATTATGCTATACAATTATCTAAAGATCGGATTGCGCAACCTACTTCGCCAACGTGGTTTCACGGTACTCAATGTCATGGGATTGGCATTGGGTATTGCCTCAGTGTTACTGATTTACCGCATGGTCACTTACGAACTGAGTTTTAATAAAGATTTTGCAAATAGTGATCGTATTGTGCGGGTGGTTACCACAGAGGTGGGTGCCGATGGTGAAAAATTTTACACCCGTGGCATGCCTTTATCGGCCATGAATGTCGTGAAAACGACCGTACCTCAATTTGTATATACGGCTAAAATTAAAGAGGCTTGGCCTACTGTAATTGTACCCAATATGACAGGCGGGGCAGCGCTGAAAAAGTTCAATATGGGTCAGAATAATGTAGGCTTATTTGTAGAGCCTGAATTCTGTCAAATATTTGATTTTCAATGGATTGCAGGTGATAAAAGCAATACACTCAAAGCACCTAACACAGTAGTTTTGAGTAAAGAAATGGCCGAAAAGTGCTTTGATTCACCGGAAAAAGCAATGGGACAAACACTATTGATCGATAATGAACCAATG
The DNA here is from genome assembly GCA_013297575.1 of Chitinophagales bacterium. Classification (GTDB taxonomy): domain Bacteria; phylum Bacteroidota; class Bacteroidia; order Chitinophagales; family Saprospiraceae; genus M3007. Next base: position 2,017 of record JAAFHO010000680.1, on the reverse strand, counting down.
GTGGTAGAAGGCGTTATTCAAACCCCGCCCATCAATTGCGATTTTCCGATTCAAGTCTTTATTTCTTATGCCACTATTTTGAGTGATAAAAAGAAATACGAATACAACGAAGACTGGGGCAATACCAGCAGTAATGACCAATTATTTGGTTTACTCCAAAACGCAGATGCCATAAATGCGGCCAATACCTTGGTTGCAGAAGTGGGCAAGGTTGAATATGCTATGAGTGGCGGAGGGCAAATACAATCCAAATCGCACCATTTACAACCATTATCCGAACTCCATTACGATGATCGCTTTGGCACATTTGCGACACCTGTTGTATCCAAAAACAGGTTATGGATACTTTCCTTTATTGGTATTTTGATCTTGGCGATGGCTTGTTTCAATTTTATCAATTTGAGTACAGCCATGGCGATGCGTCGGGCTAAAGAAATAGGTGTGCGCAAATCTTTAGGCGGCAGCCGTGCTATCTTATTTGGCCAATTTATGAGTGAAACGGCCTTAGTTGTGCTGTTTTCAGTCGTACTGGGTGCTTTTATTGCGGGAGTAACCGCCCCATTACTCAAATATATCTCCGATGTACCTGCTGATTTACCGTTCTTGGGACAAGTCAATATATTGCTCTTTTTATTGGGTTTGGCGGTAATAATGACTGTCTTTTCGGGTTTTTATCCGTCTTTGGTATTGGCGGGTTTTAACCCTGTACGTGCTTTGAAGAATGATATTTCGAATGGTTCAATGGGCGGCGTTTCCCTTCGTAAAGGATTGGTGGTGTTGCAGTTTACTATTGCACAGGTATTGATCGTGGGTACGATTATAACTTTGAGTCAAATGAATTATTTGCAAAATATGGATTTAGGCTTCAAGAAAGATTTGATTTATACCTTTGGCATCAGTGGCGATAGCTTGAGTCAATCTAAAATGGATGGTTTTAAGCAGCAATTGCTCCAGATTCCTGGGGTTGAAAGTGCTGCTTTTGGCAACGACCAACCATCGTCGGGGAGTACTTGGGCCACTAATTTTGCGATTGGGCGCGGCAAAGAGGATCAAAAATTTAACACCTCCATCAAATTTTGTGATGCTGACTACCAAAAAACATACGGATTGGAATTAGTAGCAGGCCGTTGGTTAGAACCCAGCGATACCTCAAAGGAGTATGTAGTAAACATGACGCTTTTGAAAAAATCTGGTATCACCAACCCCGAAGAAGCGCTCCAAATGGAAGTACGCCTTGGGCGCAACCAGTGGCGCAAAGTGGTTGGCGTAGTCAAAGATTTTCATTCCCATTCTGCGCATAATGAACTGGAGCCCATTGTTATTTCGTGTAGTAAGAAGCGTTTTTATACAACAGGTGTAAAAATAGAACCCAAAAACATGGTGGCTACTACTGCGGCCATCCAACGAGCCTTTGATAATACTTATCCAGAACAAGTATTTGATGCTACTTATTTTGATGAATCGATCGCTAATTTTTATACGAGTGAGAACCGTTTTTCAGATACTTGCAAAGGTTTTGCCTTTTTGGCCATTGTGATCTCCTGTTTGGGATTGTTTGGATTAGCCACACACGCTGCACAACAGCGTAAAAAAGAGATTGGCGTGCGGAAAGTATTGGGTGCATCGGTGGCTTCGGTGATTGGTTTATTGGCCAAAGATTTCTTAAAACTGGTCTTGGTAGCCATTGTATTTTCTGTTCCAATCGCTTGGTACGGCATGAAAAATTGGCTTTCAGAATTTGTTTATCGAATTGATATGGAATGGTGGATGTTTGCCGCAGCAGGTTTGAGCGCGATGGCTATTGCGTTTATGACGGTCAGTTTTCAAAGCATAAAAGCGGCGATGATGAACCCTGTTCAGTCTTTGCGGAGCGAATAGTTGCACCAGTTAGTTTTTTTATACCACAAAGTATAATTACACTTGAATTATTGATCGCTTCGCGCTTTTTTTTCTACCACAAAGTACACAACAGAACACAAAGTTACGCGTACACACTACGCTTTGTGCAAGATTTTCT
>JAAFHO010000068.1 GCA_013297575.1 Chitinophagales bacterium | reverse complement strand
GAAAACAGCGCAATATAAAGATGGCTCGGTACCCACGGCTGTAAAACTGGATGTATTTTTTGCGCAATCAGCCACCGAAAAAATAATGGTAAAAGGTATCACACCACAAGGAGAAACTGGGAAAATTGATACGGACAAAATTTACGAAACATCTGATGTTCAAAAAATACCGGAGTTCCCAGGAGGAGAAGCCGCTATGCAAACTTATCTTAGGGATAATATCAAATATCCAGAAGATGCGAAAAAAGCAGGCATTCAGGGTACGGTTGCTCTGTCTTTTGTGGTAGAAAAGAATGGAGCTATTTCAAGGATCAAGATTTTGAAAGACCCCGGAGGAGGAATTGGTTTAGAAGCGGTACGGGTGATAAAAGCTATGCCACGATGGCAACCAGGTGAAATAGAAAATGTGCCTGTAAGAGTGACGTTTGTTTTACCTCTTAGGTTTAGGCTATAACCGTCGCAGGATTGAGCGAAGTTTTTGCATTACCTTTGCCGGATGCACACAACCCATCCACCCAGCCTGCGCGACTGGCTTATCATGTTTGGACTGGCCTTTGTATGGGGTTTTTCCTTTTTGTTTATCAAGCGTTCGGTCGCTATTTTTACGCCTATTCAGGTTTTATCATGGCGGATGACGATGGCAACATTGGCTTATTTGCCGTTTGCTATTGCGTATTGGTCCAAAATTCAGTGGAAATCGTGGCCATATTACGCGGTAGTGGCTTTAAGTGGCTCTGCTATTCCCAATTTGATGTACGCTTTTGCTCAAAAACATGTGAGTAGTAGTTTGGCAGGTGTACTCAATTCGCTAACACCGCTGTTTACGCTGATTTTGGGTGCGCTGTTTTTTCAAATGAAGGTGACCAAATACAAGGCATTGGGTATTTTGATGGGTTTTGCTGGCGCCTCCGTTTTGATCATTTTTAATGCTAAAAACGCCGTATCGGGTCATTTAGGTTTTGCTTTGGTGTGTGCATTAGCCACTATTTTTTACGCCCTCAATTCCAATATTGTAGGGAGCAAATTAAGGGAACACCATCCGGCGGCGATTGCTTCGGCCTCTTTTATGTTAATGGGATTGCCATTTGTCGGATTACTGGTAGGATCGGGCGGTATTGAAGCGGCTATGACGCACCCCGATGGCTGGAAAGGCGTTGGTTATTTAGCGTTTTTGGGTGCCGTGGGAACAGCCTTGGCCTCTATTGTTTATTTCGATTTATTACAGCGCACCAGTACACTGTTTGCTACATCTGTTACTTTTTTATTGCCCGTAATGTCTATTATTATTGGCACTTTGGATGGTGAAACGATTGGTTTTTCTGATATTTTAGGTACAGGAATCATTTTGGGTGGCTTATATTTGGCGCGAAAATAATACTTAGCACATGGAAAAAAAAGAATTTGGCCTTATTGGCCTTGGAGTTATGGGCAAAAGCCTAAGTCGTAACCTCGCTGGTAAAGGATATAAGTTGGCATTGTTTAATCGGCACATAACGGCTAAAGAAGAGGATGTGGCGATTCAATTTGTATCTGCTTTTCCGGAGTTAGAACAAGCACAGGGCTTTGATGATCTCACCGCATTTGTTGAAAGTCTCGCCCGTCCTCGTAAAATTTTCCTAATGGTGAATGCGGGTGCAGCCACTGATGCCGTGATCGAAGAATTGATACCGATATTGGATCAGGGCGATATTATCATGGATGGTGGCAATTCATTTTACAAAGATACCCAACGCCGGATGGAGCGTTTGGCGGGTTTGGGGCTGCATTTCCTCGGTTGCGGTGTTTCCGGTGGTGAAAAAGGTGCTTTAGAAGGCCCTTCTATTATGCCCGGCGGAGCGCAAGCCGCCTACCAAATGGTACAGCCTTATTTGGAAAGTATTGCAGCAAAGGACAATAATGCGCAACCTTGCTGTACTTATATCGGCAACGGCGGTGCTGGACATTTTGTAAAAATGGTGCACAATGGCATCGAATACGCCGAAATGCAACTCATAGCCGAGGTGTATTTTATCCTCAGGCAAGGCATGGGCTATTCCCCCGATGCTATCGCGGATATTTTTGAGCAATGGCTAAAAACCGATGCCGCGAGTTATTTACTCGAAATTACGGTGGACATTCTTCGCGTACGCAAGGGTACGGGCTGGCTGCTCGATGAGGTACTTGATGCGGCTTCCAATAAAGGAACGGGCGGCTGGGCTACAGCAGCAGCAGCGGAATTGGGTGTACCAGCAACGATGATTAGCGAGGCACTTTTTGCGCGGTATTTGTCGGCTTTTGTAGAAGAAAGAAGTACTGCCGCTCAAGGCTTTGCTAACGAACACACCACTTTTACCCAAGCAACAGACAACCTCCGCGACGCTTATCAACTGGCCCGCATCATTAACCACCACCAAGGTATTCACCTCATAGACGCGGCCTCCTCTACTTATCATTGGGGGCTTAACTTGCCCGAATTAGCGCGTATTTGGACCAATGGATGCATTATTCGGTCGGTGTTAATGGAGCAACTCATAGTGGCTTTGCAAGATACCAATCGCTTGCTTTTGTACCCAATTCTAGCACAAAAAGCGCAAAATTTTAAACAAAACCTCTCCGAAACAGTGGTAAACGCCTTAACCGCAGGTCTTGAAATACCTTGTTTTTCGGTAGCGCTCAATTTTTTGAATGGTTATACCAATACCCATTCGCCTATGAATGTGATTCAAGCGCAGCGGGATTATTTTGGGGCGCATACCTATGTAAAAAGGGATTCGGGAAGTACCGAAACGGGTGGATTTACTTCACCAAAGTAACATCACCAGTTTCTGTAAATCGCACACCACTATACGTTTCTAATTCGGCCCACCACCCATACACGTCCACGGGTGCGTCGCGGTCGCGGGTGCGGCCATCCCAGCCCATATTGTAAGCAGAACCGGAATCATTGGGTATGTTTTCTGCATTAAACACGACTTCTCCCCAGCGGTCAAAAACCACCAATTTCCGAATAAGAATTACCCCTCGGTCGGCGGAGATAAAAAAGCGATTATTGGGTTCGTCACCGCTTGGGGTAAATACATTAGCCCCATAAACACGTCGTTTTCGGTCTATTTGTATGTACACTTCATCGCGGCTCACACAACCAAAAGTATCGGTGTAAATAACGCTATATTGCAAGGGCCGCGTTAGTCTCATTGTACTAAAACTAAGGCATTCAGGATCGGTACAAGGCGGTAATGGGCTCCATTCTACTCGTTCGGGGCCATAGCGAGCACTCAAATGTATAGCAAGTGAATCACCTTCTACAACTGCGGTATCAGGGCCTAAATAGACCCATTGTTCCCTAAAAAACAGGCTAATATACACCAATGAATCGCATCCATTGTAGGCAGCATTGTCCAATATTTCTAAACCACTCCGGTTATCGAAATCATAACGAGTGCCATTTATCGTCATCGATTCGCCAGAGCAAAGGGTATCAATGAGGTTGGAAAAAGGCTGGCTGGTAAAACTCAGTTTGATAAAGACAATACTATCACAACCATTTGCTGCCGCATTTTCAAATATTTCTTTTCCTTCTGCAAATCCTTTATGATATACTTTGTTGTTGATCTTGATGCTGTCCCCCTCGCAAATAGTTACGTTATAATTATACTCAACGGGTTGGTTAAATGTAAGTTGTACTTTAAAAATACTATCCATTCCATTGGCTGCTCCGCCAGGAATTATTTCAACCCCGCTTGTTTGGAACGGCCCATAAACATGGTTATTGATAATTACAATTTGGTTAGAGCAGTATGTTCGGGCGTAAATAGCAGTATCGCCTGCTGGTGACATAGCAGCCACCGAGCAGGCGATAATACAAGATAGAAAAATGGTAATTAGCGATCTCATTTTTTTATATTCAATAATGCTTCAATAGCATCTAAGCGAGTGCGAAGGTACGCATTTTCTGATTTTAACTGGTCAATTTGTACTTGTTGCTCTTGAATCGCTTTTACTGCAATAACACCTAATCCAGTATAGTTGACCATCAATGTGCCGCCTTCGCCATTTTTACGGACGGGACTTGCGGCCACTAATTCAGGAAACAACGTTTGTACATCTTGTGCAATAAGCCCTAAAGAAAGTGGTGCGGTATCAGATTCTTGGTTAAAACGGTATTTAACGGGCTGCAACTGGTTCAATTTAGCCAATACTGAAGGTACATTGCTGATGTTTTTCTTTAAGCGACGATCAGAAGAAGAATAACTACCATTTATCGCAAAAACACCCGCTGGCGCTCCGCCGAGTAATTGGTCATTGTACAATGCAAGGTTGCCATTATCGGCTACCCAAAACTCCCAGTTATGCCCTGATCCTGAATTTTCTAACATAAACCCGTTATCATCGTGAATCACCTTGAGTTTTTGAGGGAAACTGCCTGGTCCTCCAATAGAGACATTGCTGGAAAGTCCATTGACAAAGAGACCTTTGCCGTCTTGAGAAGTCTGTAACGCTACGCCTGAAGAGTCACGCGTACCCACAGTAGTAAACCCTGAACGCAAACCAACATAACCATCTACACCTGTTGGTGCTGCGGAGAAGGTCAAAAAAGAATTATTACCTTCAATCCGTACAGTTTCACCGCCTCCTTTAATATGTAATTTGGCGATTGGTTTATTGGTATTGATACCCACATTGCCTAGGTTTTTATTATAAATATGATCGTCAGTTAACGTTTGTCCCCATAGCCCTAATCCTGCACCGGCCAATACAGTATCCAACTTAACGGTGCTATTGGTCCCTGTGATTTTAAGTGTAGTACCATTAAGCATCAAATTTTGCAATTCGTTGGTACTACTTGGGTCTCCCGTGTTATTAATCGTTTGGTTCGGTGCCGTACCCGTTATACTGATGGCCGTTCCTGCGGTATAGGTATTGCCAGTTGGGAGTGTTACGCTGCCGCCACCTTGTGATAAAGCAAGTGTATTGCCCGTTAAGGAAAGGGTTTGTATTTCGTTGGTGCTACTTGGATCAATATTGAATGAACCTCCGCTATTGGATAAGGTTACGGTATTTCCCGATAAAGCAATCGTTTGTAACTCGTTGGTAGCACTTAAATCACCCGTATTCACGATGGTTTGGTTGGGCGCAACACCTGTAATATTGATGCCTGCTCCAGCGGTATAAGTGCTGCCACCACCAGAAGGCAGCGTTACGGTACCTCCACCCAAAGACAGCGAAAGGGCATTACCTGCCAATGAAAGGGTTTGGATTTCATTGGTTGCGTTCAAATCGCCTGTATTATTGATCGTCAAGTTAGGTGCAGTTCCAGTGATTGAAATACCTGTTCCAGAGGCATAAGTATTTCCGCCGCCGCCGCCAGTACCAACAAGGTCATCAGCAGGTGTCCATTTTGCGCCATCCCATTTAAGGGTTTGACCAGTCGTTGCGCTTTGCTGTGCAAGATTGAGCGCATTGCCTGCTGTACCATTGCCCGTTAGGGCGTTGCCTACTACTGCTGTTTGTGTTCCCCAGTTATCAGCTGGCGTATCATTATCATTTTCTGGCAACCAAGTGGTACCATTAAATTTTAAGACTTGTCCACTCGTAGCACCTTGCGGTGCGATGCGCAACTGATTTCCAGCAGTTCCATTACCCGTCAAGGTAGCATTGGTGGCCACTACTTGTGTTCCCCAATTGTCGGCTGGTGTATTATTGTCGGCACCCGGTATCCAAGTGGTGCCATTAAATTTCAAAACCTGACCATTCGTAGCACTTTGAGTAGCGAGGGTAAGTGGCGTTGCGGCTGTACCATTTCCAGATAAAACAGCAGAAGTTACTACCGTTTGCGTTCCCCAATTATCGCCAGCACCACCGCTAGGAGGTGTAGTAGGCACCCATGAACTGCCATTATAGGTCAAAACTTGTCCAGAAGTAGCATTTTGGGAGGCAATTGTTAATGGGCTTGCAACTGTTCCGTTTCCGCTCAAAACGGTCGTTGTATTCACCGATTGCGTACCCCAGTTATCTCCGGCTGCACCTGCTGGTGTAGCGGGCGCCCATGTTAAACCATTATAGGTTAAAACTTGTCCACTGGTTGCGCCCATATTAGATAAATCAGATGCTTCTACGGATCCTGAAATAATATTAGCCCCAGATACAGCATTGGGTGTTAATTCACCATTACCAACAACGCCGGGCTTAAGTTGTAAATTAGAAAAAACGCCTGTAATATCACCATTCGCGGTAGAAGTATTGATAATATCATCGGAAATATTGTCGTCGCCGAGATTGGCAATCGTTACAACAGTACCATTGACAAATACACCAATACCTACACCTGCCACAATACTACTAATGCCACCCGCATCGGTAGCCGGTGCCCATGTTGTACCATTCCATTTCAGGACTTGGCCTGAAGTCGCGCCCATATCGTCAATCTTGGCACCAGTTACTGCTTGATCGGCAATTTTTGGCGTAGTTACGGCCACATCGGCAATTTTTGGTGTAGTCACTGCTCCATCCGCAACTTTTGGCGTAGTGATGGCCGCATCAATTATTTTTGCGGTAGTGGCTGCATTATTTGCGATTTCGGGTGTGCCGACTGCATTTGGCGCAATTTGAAGGTTGCTAAATAGGCCAGTTACATCGCCAGCGGCTAGGGTTGCTGTCGTGATATCGTCGGCAGGATTGGCATCGCCGGTGTTCGCAATGGTTAAGTTAGGCGCTGTACCAGAGATCGTAATACCTGCGCCTCCAGTAAGGTTTAATGTACCCGTTTGATCGGCTGCGGGTACCCAAGCCGTTCCATTCCATTTTAAGATTTGGCCACTAACGGCACCCATTGCGTTAAGTTTTGCGGCGGTTACTGCTCCATTTTGCAGGTTTGCAGTTGCCACAGCGTTGGCTGCCAATTCAGCATTGCCCACTACTCCATCTATTATTTCATTGGCTCCAACGCTATTGTCGGATAACTCAGCGCTGCCAATGACATCGTTTTTGATTTGTAAATTGGAAAAAATACCACTTACATCACCATTTGCATTGGTGGAAGTGGTTATATCATCACCAGGATTTACATCACCGGTATTGGAAATGGTAAAATTAATACCGTTGGGTTGTACCGCAATACCTGCGCCACCGGTAATATTGATGGTGCCGGGCGATGGCACTACCGTAAATACATTGGAAATACGGCCTTGGGCATCTACGGTGATGACCGGAATTTGAGAGGCAGAGCCATAAGGCCCCGGCACTACCCCTGTATTGGACAACCCCAAAGTACCCGTTGTGGTAATAGGGCCTCCCGTGATACCGTTGGTGGTATTAATTTCTGTAATTGTACCACCATTTTGTCCGGTAGCGATAATATCATTTTGAGGTGTCCAAGTTGTGCCATTCCACTTGAGTACTTGGCCTACTTCTGCATTTTGGCCTGCTATACCGAGTGGGTTTCCTCCTGTACCGTTGCCTTTAAGGGTTGGGTCTGTCACTGCCGTTTGGTTGCCCCAATCGTCATTGCCGCCGCCGCTGCCGCCGCCGCCATTTTGGGCGAATAAAGCAAATGGTACACTAAGCAATTCGGTAGAACCTAATTCTTCAAAGACATTAGGGGAAGTTTCTACCGATGCGGTTAAATATTTAGGGCCGCCGCCCCAGTTGATCGTGGAAAAACTACCTTGAAGTACCTCACCACGCCCTACAACGATATTGACCAAACCATATTCGTTGGTATTGGTAACATGGCGCTCGGTATAAATCACTTGGCCGTTGGCAGCACCGCTACGGATGGCAAAAAGCATCGTGACTGTTTGGTTGGCATGCGCGCTTCCTGCTGCATTGCGTACCACACTTTGATAATTAAAACCTTGAGGTGCATTTTGGCTAAAACCTGCTACAAGGCTAAACATAATGAAGCATAAAAGAAGTATAATATTCTTTTTCATAGAAAAAAATCAGTTTTGGATGAATTAAAATTTGGAAAATGGAATGGTTACCGTTGCGTTTGTTTCGGGATTAAACAATACTAAAAAGTACATGCCCGCAGCCCATCCCGTACATTGTATTTGATCGCCATTGGACTGTGTAGCCCGAAGCCCCATGACCGTTTGTCCCATGGTATTCACTACTTTGGCTTGTACCAATGCATCCGTAGGAGCGGTATATTGCAGGGTAAGGTAATCGGTAACAGGATTGGGGTAGGCTTGGATATCCCAACCTGCCCATTGTTCGGGGTTGTCGGTAGATACAGGTAAACAGACATCAGGTTGGTGGAAACCTTGTGTGAGTACTACATCTACGCCTTGTTTTTTTAAGGTAAAAATGACGGGCTCGCCTACCGTATAGGTATAATGCAAGCCACTTTCGGTGGCGGAACTTCCTGTGGTTCCAATCACCTGTTGGCAAAGACTAAGTCCTTGCCCAAAAGAGCCTATTGCGTAAAGCAACGCCCCCAAAAGGAGTACGAATCGGATCATGGTAATTGATTATGTTGATTATGAATAAACGACAAAGATGGCTCTTATTCTTTAATTGAGCATTTATTTAACACCTTTCTGTCTAATAAATACGTCATCTAAAGAAATATGTTGTTTTTTTGCAGCAAAAATTACACCAAATTGGGTACATTATTAAGTTTCTTAAGATTTTTATGAAAAAATTACATTTTAAAACCCTAAAATCCGATTTACCTAACATGAGATTGCTGTTTGTGACGTGTATGGTTGTGTTTAGTTGCGCCGCTTGTGTCAAAAAAAAGGTCTATAAAACAGAATTGACCAATCGCCAACTCTCCGAAGCCCGAGAAAAAGTACTTATATCTGAACTCACCGACCGAAAAACCGAGGCAGAAAAGATGATAAAAAGCATCGGGGATTTGAATAAAACCGTCGGAAAACAAGAAGGCGATATTGCCGAATTACGTGGCCGTATCGTACAACTTTCTAATAGTGCCAACCAGACAACAACTAGTTTATTGGATGAAAAAAATACGCTGGAAAAAAATTTAAAAGAAAAAACAAAGGTGCTTTTTGAAAAAGAAGCGCTGATTGAACGGATTTCAGATACCCAAAAAGAGCGAATTGCCATACTTTCCGATTTAAACACATTAATTACTTCCAAATTTAGCCCATTCGAAGGCGTAACGATTGCAACCGTAAATGACTACCTTTTGATGACTATTCCAGATAAGTTGCTTTTTGAAAATACGGGAATTAATATTAATACAACAGGAAAGATGCTTTTGGATTCCCTGTCGAAAGTACTCACCAATCAACCCAGCTTAGAAACACAAATCATCACCTATACCGATAACCAATTACCCAAAAATAACAAATCATTGGTGGACACTTGGGACTGGAGTCTTAAGCGCGCAACAATACTTACACGGTCATTAATTACGGATTATGGCGTGAATGCCAACCAGTTATCGCCTATTGGTCGTGGTGAATTTTATCCGCTCGCTACCAATGAAACACCCGAAGGACGACAACAAAATAGAAGGACAGAAATCATTTTCAAACCCAAATTAAAGGCAATTAGTATAGAATAAGTACCGACTTGCTTTTTAAACATGTTAAAAAAGTGGTATTGTAAAATATTTTTGGATATAATCGTTACATAATATCTAATTAACTAAATCAAATTTTATGCGCCATTTCTATCTTTTGTTCATCGGCATTTTTTGTTCTTTTTCTTCAATTCTGGCCCAATCCAATGCCGCTTTGAATGTTGAAAACGATATTATTCTAAAAAACGGGTATTACCTAAAAAACGGCTCAAAGCACTCTTTTGGATTCGCTTATCGAAATATAAGAAATGAACTAAAGGTGAATCCGGATGCTACCACCACGTTTAGGAAAGCAGAAAAAAATTTCCTGTATGCGTATATTCCACTTACGGTGGGTCTAGCTGCTATATTTTATTCAGACCATGTCCAATCCAATGTCGCTAGCAATGCGTTATTGTTTGGCGGAAGTACCGCGGGTATTGTAGGAGGGCTTTATTTTATGCGCCAATCCAAAAATTATTTTTATGAATCGGTTCGGATTAGAAACCGAGATTTGCGTTAACTTGTTACAGTACACTTTTATTTTTGGTAAATGACTTAGAAATTTGAGATGAAGCACGGTACCCCAAGTGTGGCAAGACCGGCCTTAGAAAAATTTATGCTGAGCCTGCCGAAGTATGCAGGTTTTGCTTGTGCTTCGACTAGGCTCAGCATGAAAGTGGAGGCGGATGAAGCCAAAAACTGTTTGAGCCAAACGGAATTGATGAGGCAAAGCCTCCACTCGAATGTGCGGCGAGTTTTTTTTGGCGCCGCCGGAGCGAGGAAGCAACACCTCCATGCGCCGGTGACCGACATCGCATTTTTCGTCAGCCGAAGCCTTTTTTGCCTACTTTTTTTGGCGAAAAAAAGTAGGAAGTAAGCATTATGGCACTCGATTTTAACTTTTTGAGATTTGCAAGTGTGCATAATTTTTTTCTCAAAAGAAAAAGTGTACGGACGTAAGTTGCGTTAAATAACTTTTTATAGATCGAAAAAACGCACCAATAAAAATAATCCCGCTATCTTTGTACACTTAATGAGGAGCATAATTATTTCCATTTTATTGGTGTTAGGGCTATCTGTGCAAGGCCAAAGTACCAAGCCGCCGGAAAACGGCGACAATATCGTTCCAAACCCCAGTTTTGAGCGGTTTGGTAATATTCCTATTGGTTGGACTTACAAAGGCAGCGATTTTAGTCGGGTCGTAAAATACTGGTTTAGTGCCACCACTGCCAGCCCCGATGTATATGGCCCAGGTGTTCGTGTGCCTTCGGATTGGTCAGAGAAAGGATTTGGCAAACAAACGCCGCATACCGGCAAATCCATGATAGGCATCACCGTTTATGGCTGTGTAAATGGCAAACCACACTGCCGCGAATACGTCGAGATTCAAATGGCCGAACCCTTGGTAGAAGGGCAAAATTATGAAGTGTCGTATTGGGCGTGTCCTTTGGAAAAATCTATGTATTCCAATAATTTAGGGGCTTATTTTTCGGTAAAACCTATTGACCGCAAAACCGATGAAATATTGGTGCGCAACGCGCAAATACAGTCGAGCAGCCTGGTAAAACCCGCAAAAAAAGGACAATGGACGAAGGTAATTAGCACCTTTGTCGCCACGTATGAAGCCGAGCATATTGTGATCGGTAATTTTAACGACGATAACAATACCATTGTGGAATCAAGTGGTGCGGATGGTTATAATTATGCGTATTACTATATTGATGATGTAACGGTGCGAAAAATTCCGCCATTCAAAAAACCGCCGATCAAAAAAGACGATTTGTCGCTGATTCCTTTAGAAAAAGGCAAAAAAATACTGCTCAAAAATATTTATTTTGAATTTGATAAAGCCGAACTCATGCCACGTTCGTATGTGGAACTCAATAAACTCCTGACGATTATGAAGGGCAATCCGACGCTTTGTATCGAAATAGCGGGGCATACCGATAGTGATGGCAGCGATGATTACAATAACAACCTATCCCAAAAAAGAGCCGAAGCAGTAATGACATTTTTGAAAGCACAGGGCGTTTCGGCGAAGCGGCTACAAGCCAAAGGCAAAGGAGAAGCACATCCGATTGCGAGTAACGATACCGATGAAGGAAAGGCAGAGAATAGGCGTGTGGAATTTGAGGTGTTGAAAAAATAGTTACTCTACCACTAAAACGAAGTGTACTGCTCCGGCTGCACCAATTTATAACTATTCCTTACACCATCTTTGTAACAATGGATCAGGTTGGTTTGGCCTTCAATAAAATCAAAAAGTAATTTATTCGTGATTTCCACTTTGCCTGTCCCCGGAAATGTGGTGGCCTCTAAATAGCACCAAGTGGCCTCTTCTTCGGTCTCGTAACCGACAAAAGTAAACGCAACGTCTTTTCCGGCCACTTTGATGGCGATGCGTTCAGCGATATATTTTTCTAAAACAGTGTTGGCACTGCCGTCTGCTTTGTCCAGTTCTCCTTTATGGGCATATAATTTGAATATGGCCGTTTGCAGGTCGTCGGTAAACATCCGACAACTCACCGTAAAAGTTTGTTTTTTACTATCAGAACGCATTTCTGTCACGCTCACAAAGAACGGATGAGCAGCCTCTGACCTGTTGATCGACGAATTTGCCATTAGCGTCAACATACAGAGGCCGAAAAAGTACCTAAAATTGATAAAAATGTTGTGTCTTTGCATTTGAATTGCAAAAGTACATCCTTTGAACGACTTTTATCTTTGGTTTTCGACGGGGCTAGAACATATTGCCGATTGGAAAGGTTACGACCATATCCTTTATATATGGGCATTGTGCGGTATGTATTCCATTCGGCAATGGAAAAAACTGCTGGTTTTAGTAACGGCATTCACCCTTGGACATAGCCTTACTTTGGCGTTAAGTGTATTAGATATATTTACCGTACGAAGTGCTATCGTCGAGGTTTTGATACCCGTTACGATTATTTTGACCTGTATTTTGAATTTGTACCAATTGGATCGCTCGTTAGATCATCGTTTGGGTTTGCGGTATGTTTCGGCTTTGGTATTTGGATTAGTACATGGTTTGGGCTTTTCTTATTTGCTCAAATCGTTGTTGGGTACCGAGGAAAATATCACAGGCCCTTTGTTGGCATTTAATATCGGTTTAGAAACGGGTCAATTGCTCATTCTAGGCTTAATATTGATGGTAGGCGCTGTTTTTTTCCATTTTTTCAAAATTGTGGAGCGGGATCGCCGTTTTTTTATTGCTGCCGTGGTGCTGGGAATGGCATTGGTGTTGCTGTTAGAAAGGGTGTCGCCACTTTGGTTGTAGTCACAACTAGCCTGAAATCTGCATTAATAACTTTAAATAGCACCAGAAAACAACCAATATCGTATTTACACTTTATCATTCATAACATGCGTCAATTATACACTTTCTTTTTTTTGCTGTTGGCCACCCTGTCGTTCGCACAAAACATACAGAATAACCCAACCTCCAACCATGGTAACAAATTTGAACAATTAGGTACCATCCTTCCCGATGCTAATACCTACCGTACTGGATCGGGGGCACCCGGAAGCGCGTACTGGCAACAACGTGCCGATTATAAAATTGATGCCCAATTGGACGAAAAAGACCTGCGTCTCCACGGAATGGAAGAAATTACGTATTTCAATAATTCTCCCGATGAATTGCGCTATTTATGGCTACAACTCGACGAAAACGAGCACCGTGCCACCGATGAAAGCAGGAATTTCAATCCCAGCCCGCTGGAAACACCGCTCAATCAATTTGATTTAGAAGCACTTGATTTCCGCAACAACTACAAAGAATTTGGGGTAAATATCCTAGAAGTGACCGATAAAGCAGGTAAAAACCTACCCTACACCATCAATAATACCATGATGCGTGTCGATTTGCCACAGCCGTTAAAATCGGGTAGCAAATACGTATTTAAAGTAAAATGGAATTACAAGATAGTACCACGCCTAAAACTAGGTGGCCGCGGTGGCTACGAAATGTTTGAAGGAGATGGCAATGCTGTTTTCACCATTGCACAATGGTATCCGCGTATGTGTGTGTATAGCGATTACCAAGGTTGGAACCACAAACAATTTACTGGTCGTGGCGAATTTGCCTTGGTTTTTGGCAATTTTGAGGTAAATATGAAAGTGCCAGCCGATCACGTGATTTGTGCTACGGGTACCATTCAAAATGCCGCTGAAGTACTCAATGCCGCTCAATTGGGGCGTTGGAAACAAGCACAAGCAGCAGACACACCGGTAGAAGTGGTCACTTTGGACGAAGCAAAACAACGCGAAAAAAATCCAGAAAGCGTAGCCACCAAAACTTGGAAATACAAAGCAGAAAACGTCCGCGATTTTGCCTGGGGCAGTTCCCGTAAGTTTATTTGGGATGCTATGTCGCAACCCATAGAAGGCAAAAATGTGATGTGCATGAGTTACTACCCCAAAGAGGCTTATAGGCTGTATAACCGTTATTCCACCAAGGTAGTGGCGCATACTTTGCGCGTTTATTCCAAGCATACGATCGCGTACCCCTACCCTACGGCAATCAGTGTTGAGGCGAGTAATGGCATGGAATACCCGATGATTTGTTTCAATTTTGGCCGTACAGAACCCGATGGCACGTATTCTGCCCGCACCAAATACGGTATGATTGGCGTGGTTATCCACGAGGTGGGACATAATTTTTTCCCAATGATTATCAATAGCGACGAACGCCAATGGAGTTGGATGGACGAAGGATTAAATACTTTTGTACAGTTTTTGGCAGAGCAAGAATTTGACAATAATTACCCATCGTCACGTGGGCCAGCCCATAAAATTGTCGATTATATGCGCCTCCCATCCAATCAGTTGGAGCCCATTATGACCAATAGCGAAAATATCAACCAGTTTGGTAGCAATGCGTATGCTAAACCCGCTACGGCGCTCAATATCCTGCGCGAAACCGTAATGGGACGCGAATTATTCGATT